>JAFEDP010000056.1 GCA_018241545.1 Pseudomonadota bacterium | reverse complement strand
TCCTGGTCAGCCATGAAGGTGATCAGCGCGTCGAAGTCCTGCGGCGTGCACGCGAAGCACTGGCCGCCAGCGGGCATTCCGTTCAGGCCGTTCACGATGCTACGCAGGAGTTCTGGCCTGCCCTTCGCGAGTCGTGCCCGCCACGCGGCGTGGTCGCCCGCGAGCGGGGCCTTGGCGCGCGGCTCCGAGTGGCACGCGCGGCACGATTGGCGGTACAGCTCCGCCAGATGCGCATCTCCCGGCATGAGGTTCGCAGCACGTGCGGCAATCGCCGCCGGCGAGGGCGCCGAACGTTCTCCACAGCCCCACAGCAGGGCAGGCGCCATCGCGAGCACCAGCCACCGCCGGCAGCCTGCCGCTTCGCCATGACCGCCTGCCACGCGCGTGACCCCGTTCTTCGCCGTTCGCTGCGAACCGCTCGGTCCGCTCGCCACGGCGGAGCGAACTTCACATGTGGAAGACGGCCAGCTTGTTTCCGTCGAGGTCGCGGAAATACCCGGCGTAGAAGCCGTCGCCCCGCGGGCCCGCCGGTCCCTCGTCCTTGGCTCCGAGGTCCATGGCCTTCTTGTACACCGCGTCGACCTCGGCATTTGATCGCGCAGCCAAAGAGACCATGACGCCGTTGCCGACGCTGGCGCCCTTGCCATCATAGGGCTTGATTACGAACAGCATCGGGGACGTCGCGCTGGTGCCCCAGGCTATGTAGCGGTCCGACTCCATCGCGCGCTTGGCGCCCAACACCGCGAGGAGTGCGTCGTAGAACTTGGCAGATCGCACAATGTCGTTTGTTCCCAGGGTCACGTAACCGATCATGATCTCCCCCTTGTCGAGTCCACCGGGCAACGATTCCCGGCCGTCCAGCAGTCTCACCGGCCGCCTGAGCCGGCGCACGTCCTAGCAGAGTCCGCCATCGTCAGTGCCCGTGCTCGTCCCGTCCGGCGCGGTAGGCAATTGCGTGGCGGAGCGAGGCTACCGCTGCCCGGGAGTCGGCCAGCGCCTGGGCCTTGTAGCCGCCGAAGTCGTGAGGCGCCGCCTCCATGTACCGGATGGCATCCTCGAGCTCGCGAATCGCGCGCACGATGCGCGGGTGCTCGCGGGCTTCCTCACGCATGGCCTCAACGCTTTGGCTCGCGGCGCTTGCCAGCACGCCTCCGGTGGCGAGGATCCCCAGCACTGCGCGTCGGGTCGTCAAGGCGTTCTCCCGGAGGTCCACGAGTTGAAACGGCAGGCGGGCGACAGCGTGCCGCACGCACGTGCCCGCATCATAGTTCAAGCACAGTGCTTCCAGAAGGGCTCGCACGTAGTGGCCGCTGTTGACGGTTTTGCCGGGGGTGCGCACTATCTCGTTCAACGTCGCTCCCGGCGCGAGGGTGCGAGACGCCGCGGCGTCGAGCCCCGTCGGCCCGGGGCCGAACGACCGACATCCCAGGGAGATCAGATGCCCGGCTTCGAACTTTCGCCCCGCGCCGCCGACCTCAGGCGGCGCCTGGTGGCGTTCATGGATGAGTACGTCTATCCCAGCGAGCCGACGTGGCACGCCCAGGTCAATGCGAATCGGTGGCAGCCAACGGTCGTCATCGAGGATCTGAAATCCAAGGCAAGAGCCGCCGGACTGTGGAACCTGTTCCTGCCGGATTCAACGCGGGGCGCCGGACTGACGAACCTCGAGTACGCAACGCTGTGCGAGGTCATGGGGCGGTCGCCCATTGGAGCCGAGCCTTTCAACTGCTCGGCGCCGGACACCGGGAACATGGAGGTGCTCGAGCGCTACGGCACGGAAGCCCAGAAGCGCGAGTGGCTCGAGCCACTGCTCGACGGGCGGATTCGCAGCTGCTTCGCCATGACGGAGCCCGCCGTTGCGAGTTCCGACGCGACCAACATCCAGGCATCGATCGTCCGCGACGGCGACGGCTACGTGCTCAACGGTCGCAAGTGGTGGACCTCCGGCGCGGGTGATCCGCGCTGCAAGCTCGCGATCTTCATGGGCCGGTCCAACCCCGACGCACCGGTCCATCAGCAGCAGTCCATGATTCTCGTGCCGATGGACGCGCCGGGCGTGAAGGTCGAGCGAATGCTCACCGTGTTTGGCTACGACGACGCGCCGCACGGCCATGGTGAGGTCAGCTTCACGAACGTACGCGTACCAGCCACCAACCTGCTGCTGGGGGAGGGCCGGGGTTTTGAGATCGCCCAGGGCCGACTGGGTCCGGGGCGCATCCACCACTGCATGCGGACAATCGGCGTAGCCGAACGGGCCCTCGAGGCCATGTGTCGTCGCGTGCGCGAGCGCGCCGCCTTCGGCCGGACGCTGGCCGAAATGGGGACGATCCGTCGTGATATAGCCGACTCGCGCATGGAAATCGACCAGGCGCGGCTCCTGACCCTGCAGGCCGCGCACATGATGGACACGGTGGGCAACAAGGTTGCGAAGAGTGAGATTGCGATGATCAAGGTCGTCGCCCCGAACATGGCGCTGCGCGTCATCGACCGCGCCATCCAGGCGCACGGTGGGATGGGCGTGTGCCAGGACACTTTCCTCGCCTTTGCATGGGCGAACGTACGCACGCTGCGACTGGCGGACGGGCCGGACGAGGTGCATCGCGAGAGCATCGCGAAGGGTGAGCTCAAGAAGTGGGCGCCGAAGCGCGCATGAGCATGTGGGCCTGGCGTTGCCACGATCCCCGCGGCATCGCAGATCTCCAGTGGGAAGAAGTCGACCTGCCGGAGCCCGCCGCAGGGCAGGTTCGCGTCAAAGTGCGGGCGGCCAGCGTCAATTTCCCAGACCTGCTGGTCATTGAGGGCAAGTATCAGTTCAAGCCGACACCGCCGTTCGTGCCCGGCGCGGAGCTTGCCGGACAGGTCGACGCGGTAGGCGATGGCGTAACGGCGTTCGTGCCCGGCCAGCGAGTGCTGTCGGTTGGAGTGACGGGCGCCTTCGCAACGCACGCGTGCGTGGCGGCGACGAAGCTGGTGCCGGCGCCCCCGGAAATGCCGTTTGAAGAGGCCGCGGCGTTCCTGATGACTTACGGCACGTCTCACCACGCGCTTGTCGATCGCGCGCAGCTGCGCCGTGGCGAGACGCTTGTGGTCCTAGGAGCGGCAGGCGGTGTCGGTTCCGCGGCCGTGCAGATCGGCAAAGCCATGGGGGCACGCGTCATCGCGGCGGTATCGAGCGAGGAGAAGGCGTCGCTGTGCCGCCGGCTTGGTGCTGAAGGGATCATCAACTACGGAACCGACGATCTGCGCGAGGCAATCAAGGCGCTGACAGACGGACGTGGCCCCGACGTCATCTACGACCCGGTGGGTGGTACCCTGGCCGAGCCGGCATTTCGATCGATAGCCTGGCGCGGGCGATATCTCGTCGTCGGCTTCGCGCAGGGCGGGATCCCGAGCCTCGCGCTCAACCTGCCGCTGCTCAAGGGCGCGTCGATCGTCGGCGTCTTCTGGGGTGACTACGTGCGGCGCGAGCCGGGAGCATTCGAGCTCGCGCTGGCCGAACTGGCGCGCTGGTACCGAGCCGGAGTGGTGCGGCCGGCCATTGACCGGGTGCTGCCGATGACCGAGCTCAAGGACGCGCTCGAGCGCGTTGCGTCGCGCCGCGCGCTCGGCAAGGTCGTGCTGGTCAATCCGGACGGCGGCTGACCGGTGGGCGCAGGGGGTAGCCGTGCGTGCGACCGTTGACTTCTTCCTGTTCGACTGGCTGGCCGCGGAGCGACTGGTGTCGCGAGCGCGCTACGCGGATCACTCACGCTCGACGTTTTCCGAAGTGCTCGACACCTGCGAGCGGGTCGCGCGCGACAAGGTCGCGCCGTACAACCGTGAAGTAGATACCCACGAACCACAGCTGGTGGACGGCCGCGTCGTGCTGCCGCAGTCGTCGGTCGACGCCGCGATGGCGTACGTCCGGACGGGCATGCTGGCCGCGGCGCAGGACTATGCCGACGGCGGCATGCAGCTGCCGTGTGTCGTGGAGATGGCCGCCAACGCTTTCTATGCGAAGGCGGGTATCGGCGTTGGCGGCGGCATGATGCTGACCAGCGCGAACGCGAACTTGCTACGCGTGCACGGCAGCGACGCGCAGCGGCGGACTTTCGCCAATCCGCAGTTTGCCGGGAGATGGTTCGGGACCATGTGCCTGTCCGAGCCGCAGGCAGGCTCGAGCCTCTCCGACATCATGACGCGCGCTGAGCCAGACGGTGGCGACTACGAGAGTGATGCGCTCGGACCGCGCTATCGGATCCACGGGCACAAGATGTGGATCAGCAACGGCGACCACGAGGTCACCGAGAACATCGTCCACCTGGTGCTGGCGAAGATCCCGGGGTCCGACGGGCGGCTGCCCCCAGGCGCTTCGGGCATCTCGTTGTTCATCGTGCCCAAGCATCTGGTAGCGGCGAACGGGCAGCTTTCCGGCGCGCGTAACGACGTGGTCGTCGCCGGTCTTAATCACAAGCTCGGCTACCGCGGCGTGCCCAACACCGTCTTGAACTTCGGCGAGGGGCGGTATCCGGTCGCCGGTCGCGCGGGCGCGCTCGGCTATCGGGTCGGCGCGGCCGGTGATGGGCTGCGGTGCATGTTCCACATGATGAACGAGGCGCGGATCGCGGTCGGTCTCGGTGCGGCCATGATCGGCTATGCCGGCTTCGAGGCCAGCCTCGCGTACGCCCGCGAACGCCGCCAAGGCCGGCCGGCCGGCCCTGGCGGCAAGGACCCGACGCAGCCGTCCGTGCGGATCATCGAGCACGCCGACGTCCGGCGCATGCTGCTGGCCCAGAAGGCGTATGTCGAAGGAGGCCTTGCGCTGGCCCTGTACTGTGCACGTCTCGTCGACGAGCAGCGCAGTGCCGAGCGGCCGGCTGCTGAGAAGGCGGCGCTGCTGCTGGAGCTGCTCACTCCGATCGCAAAGAGCTGGCCGAGCGAGTGGTGCCTCGAAGCCAACAGCCTCGCCATCCAGGTGCTTGGCGGGTACGGTTACACGCGCGACTTCCCGGTCGAGCAGCTGTGGCGCGACAACCGGCTCAACATGATCCATGAGGGCACGCACGGAATACAGGCGATCGATTTGCTCGGTCGCAAAGTGACGATGCGCGACGGCGCCGGTCTGGCACTGCTTGCGGCGCGAATCGAAGCCACGGCGTCGGCCGCCGCGGCAACATCGTTTCAGCGCGAGGGGGCCGCACTACGCGCGGCGCTGGGACGGCTGGTGGCTGCGACCCGTGAGGCCTGGGCCACGAAGGTGCCGGAGGAGGCACTCGCGAATGCGACGCCGTACCTTCAGGCGTTCGGCCACGTCGTCATCGCCTGGATCTGGCTCGACGTGGCGCTGGCCACGCTGAGTGCGGAGAAGGCTGTGCCGGCCGCCGCGGACTTCCTGCAGGGCAAGCGGCAGGCCATGCGGTACTTCTTCGAATTCGAACTGGGCAAGATCGATCCATGGCTCGCGGTCGTCGCGAGCCGCAATCCCGTCTGCCGCGAGATGCGCGAGGAGTGGTTCCAGACATGAGTACGCCGATCATGCAGCTGTTCGATCTGCGCGGGCGCACCGCGCTCGTCACAGGGGGATCACGCGGCCTGGGGCTGCAGGTGGCCGAGGCACTGGGCGAGGCCGGTGCGCGCCTGGTCGTGACCGCGCGCAAGGAGCCGGAGCTCGCCGCGGCGGTGGAGCACCTGAAGGGACGCGGCATCGACGCCTCGTACATTGCCGGCGATGCCACCCAGCCTGCGGACATCGGGCGGGTGACCGCCGAGGCGATCAAGCGGCTCGGCCACGTGGACGTGCTCGTCAACAATGCCGGCGTCGCGTGGGGTGAGGCGGCCGAGACACACCCGCTGGAGGCCTGGGACCGGGTCATGAACCTCAACCTGCGCAGCGTGTTCCTCTTCAGCCAGGCCGTCGCGCGCGATTCGATGATCCCGCGCCGGTCCGGGCGAATCATCATGATGGCGTCGATCGCCGGCCTGGCGGGCAACGGCGGCACGTACAAGACGGTCGCTTACAATGCATCGAAGGGTGGTGTCGTCAACCTGACCCGCGCGCTGGCGGGCGAGTGGGGCGCATACGGGATCACGGTGAACGCGATCGCGCCGGGCTTCTTTCCCAGCAAGATGACCCGCGCAACTATCGAGCACTACGGTGTCGACGCGATGGCGTCGCGTGCGCCACTCCGGCGCCTCGGTGACGACGACGACCTCAAGGGAGCCGCCGTGCTGTTCGCCGCACCGGCGGGCAAGCACATCACCGGGCAAATCCTCGCCGTCGACGGCGGCGTATCCGCAGTCCACGCCTAGGCGTACGTTCACGGAGAGCATCGCGATGACAACCCGAGTCAACAAGCAGCAGCTGCTCGTGTCCAGACCCTCCGGCGAGCCGCAACTGGATAACTTCCGGCTCGTCGAGGTCCCGCTGCCGGAACTCGCACCCGGGCAGGTCCTGGTGCGCCACCACTACCTGAGCCTGGATCCGTACATGCGCGGCCGCATGAACGAAGCGCGCGGCTATGCGGATCCACAACCCCTCAATCAGGTCATGATCGGCGGCACGGTGGGCGAGGTCGTGGCCTCCCACAACGACCGCTTCGCCGTCGGGGACACGGTGGTCGGCATGGGAGGCTGGCAGCTGTTTCAGGTGGTCGATGGAGCGCAGGCCGGCATGCTGCGCAAGGTGGATTCCACGCGGATCCCGCTGTCGGCATACCTCGGGGCGGTCGGGATGCCCGGCGTGACGGCATGGTACGGGCTCACGAAGATCATCGCTCCGCGCCCGGGACAAACGGTCGTCGTGAGTGCGGCCAGCGGCGCGGTCGGTAGCATCGTCGGCCAGCTCGCCAAGCTCCGCGGCGCACGCGCTGTCGGTATCGCTGGCGGGCCGGAGAAGTGCCGTGCGGTGGTCGAGGAGTTCGGCTTCGACCATTGCATTGACTACCGGGTGCATGCCGACGTCAAGTCCCTGTCTGCAGCCCTGAAGGCGGCCTGTCCCGAAGGCATTGATGGCTATTTCGAGAACGTCGGCGGGATGATCCTGGATGCGGTCATGCTGCGAGCGAATACCTTCGCCCGGATCGCGCTGTGCGGAATGATCGCGGGTTATAACGGCACGCCGATTCCGCTCGCGGCTCCGCAGCTGATCCTGCTCAACCGCATGCGGATCGAGGGATTCATCATCAGCGACCAAATGGAGGTCTGGCCGGAGGCGCTGCAGGAGCTCGGTACCCTGCTGGCGGCCGGCAGGCTGCGGTACCGCGAGACAATCGCGAACGGCATCGAGTCGGCCCCGGAAGCGTTCATCGGCTTGCTGAAGGGCAGGAATTTCGGCAAGCAGCTCGTGAAGCTCATCTAGGGGCAACCGTGCGGGAATTCGCGGGCCGCATCGCAGTCGTCACCGGTGCCGCCTCCGGCATTGGGCTTGAACTCGCGCGCGTCGCCGCCTCGCGCGGAATGCATGTCGTGATGGCCGACGTGCAGACGGAGGCGCTGGATAGGAGTGCAGCGGCTCTGCGGTCCGAGGGTGCCCGCATCACGGCGGTGCCGGTCGATACGTCCGATGCCGGATCGATGCGCGCGCTCGCCGGGCGGGTGGACAGCGAGGCGCCCGCACCGCACCTGGTCTTCAACAACGCCGGCGTGGGAACGGGAGGGCTCATCTGGGAGCAGTCGCTCAAGACCTGGGAATGGGTCGTCGGCGTGAACCTCTTCGGCGTGGCACACGGCATCCGCGAATTTGTGCCGAGGATGCTGGCCGCCGCGCAGGCAGACGCGAATTACGAAGGCCACGTCGTCAACACCGCGTCGATGGCGGGGCTCGTAAACGTGCCCAACATGGGCGCCTACAACGTCACGAAGCATGCCGTCGTCAGCCTGAGCGAGACCCTGTTCCACGATCTCGCTCTCGTATGCGAGCGCGTCCATGCTCACGTGCTGTGCCCGTACTTTGTACCGACGGCGATCGCGCAGAGCGAGCGCAATCGGCCTTCGAGCCTGACCGACGACGAGCCGCATACGCGTAGCCAGGACGTCGCCCGGATGATGACGGAGAAAGCGGTGCGGGGCGGTCACGTCACGGCGGCCGACGTGGCGACGCTGGTATTCGACGCGATTCGGGACAATCGCTTCTATATCTACAGTCACCCCAACGCGCTCGGCGGGTTGCGTACGCGCTTCGATGACATCCTTCAGGGACGCAATCCGACGGATCCGTTCCGGGACCGACCCGACATCGGAGTCCGCCTGCGCGAGGCGCTGACGAACCGGCGCTAGGTCCGGAGACTCGCGGACGCCCGAGGATCGGCATCGCGCGCTATGATCGCCACCAGCAGTTCGGCGGTCGCCACAAGCTCGCCGTGGCCGGCCGTGATGCGTATCTGCCAGAGATGGTGGGCCGGTCCGACGTGTATGGGGCTCGCGCGTCCCGTGGCCGGCCCGGATCGCACGCATCCGAAATGGTGCATCGTGAGCGCCTGGCCTACGCAGGCAAGCCGCTCGGTGTCGATGCACAGGGAGGCGGCCACGCTGCCGAGCATCTCGGCCAGGACCGCCATTGCACCGGTATCCAAAGCGCCGTCCGCACCCGCAGTGCGCGCGTCCAGCGGCAGGGTGGCCTCCAGCCAGTCCGGGCCGATCGCCGCGGCGTGGATCCCGAGATTTGCCGCGGCCGTCGCCCGCCCGAGCTGATCAATGGTCTCGAGGGACGGTTGCGACGCCCAAAGCCCCGCTGCTGTCAGGCTGCTCATCGGGGGGCCAGGGCGTGACCGCAGTCGCCTTCGCGCTGCCCCAACCGGGCTAGCAGGCGCGTGGTGGCCTCCAGCACCAACTGTGGCTGGTCGCGGTGCGGCGCGTGACGGCAGCCGGTGAGCGCCACGATCTCGGCATCGGCCACCCGACGGCCAATGCTCTCGATCTGATCCAGCGTCGCATACTCGTCGAGTTCCCCCTGCATCGCCAGCACCGGGGCCCGGATCGCCGGCAGCAGTGCCTCGATGTTCCAGTCCCTGAACGCCGGATCCAGCCAGGTGCGATTCCAGCTCCAGAACACGGAATCGACGTCGTCGTGATAGGGGGCGAGTTTCGCCCGCAATCCCGACGATTGGAATGCCTCACGGGCCCGCACGAGGCCGTCCAGCGTGGCATTCTCCACCTTGACGTGCGGTGCAATGGCGACGACTGCCGCGACCTCGTCCGGGTGGAGCGCCGCGTACAGCAGCGCGATGGTCGCGCCGTCACTGTGCCCGAACAGCAGCGGTCGATGTACGCCCCATCCCCGCAGCAGTTGCGGCAGCCAGCGCGTGGCCTCCTCGAAATGATAGTCCGCGCCCCGCGCACCGTGCGGTGGCGAGGACCGGCCGTGTCCGAGCCTCGAATAGGCGATCACACCGCGGCCGGTTGCCTGCGCCAACCGGGTAGGGAAATCGCGCCACTGAGCGACGCAGCCCAGACCCTCGTGCAACATCAAGATCTCAGGGCCGCCGGATTGCGTCGCCGCAATGCGGGTGTACTCGAAGCGGAAGCCTTCGGTGGCTATGAATTCGACGGACGACATCGGTCCCGAATATGCCGGTGAGGTTGACCCATGATGCCTCGCGCTTCCGACGGCGTCGAATGCGCGCCGGCCGCCGCGTGGCTCGACGCCTGTGCGCGGTCGGGTAGGATGCGTCCAGGCCTGTGATCCTGGTCGTGGCCCGCCCGGCGGAGGAGGACGACACATGAGATTTGTGCAGCTCATCCCCGGTGCAGTCATCACTGCCGGACCACGGGAAGTCACCGAGCCGGAGATCGTGGAATTCGCGCGCCGATACGATCCCCAGCCGTTCCACGTCGATCGCGAGCGTGCCGCCGCCAGTCGCTGGGGCGGCCTGATCGGCAGCGGCTGGCTCACCTGCGGGATCGCGATGGATCTCGCCGTTCGCCACATTCTCGACGGCTCGGAGTCGATCGGCTCGCCGGGCCTCGACGAACTGCGCTGGGAGAACCCGGTTCGACCAGGGGACTCGCTGACGTTGACCGTGACCGTGCTGGACTCGAAGGTATCGGCGTCGGGTCGCACGGGTGTCGTTCGCTGGCGCTGGGAGCTACACAATCAGCGCGCGGAGCGCACGCTCTGCCTGATTGCGACTAGCCTGTTCGACGTCGCCGGTACAGGACCATAGCCCGCGCGGGCTTCAGGTCGCGTGAGCGCGGGACCCGGCTCAGCCCTTGACGATCGAGCCGCCGCCGCAGCCTGCGGGGCCGGCGGGGCCCCGCAAGGGCCTGCCCGCGCGCAGGCGCGTGACGCGGCCCTGGTCGATGGCGATCTGCCCGTTCACGATCAACGTCGCGACGCCCTGGGAGAGGCGCCGTGGATGCAGATAGTCCGCCGCCGGGCGGAACCTGTCGGGATCGAACACCACGACGTCGGCATAGTCGCCAGCGCGCAGGAATCCGCGGTGCGTCAGGCCGAGCGCCTCCGCCGTCCGTCCGGTGCTGCGATTGACGAACTCGGCAAGCGTCAGCACATGGCGCTCGAGCACGTAGCGCGAGTACTTGCGCGGGAACGTGGCGTACATGCGCGGGTGTCCTTGGCTGCCGTCGGTGCTCGTGACCACCCAAGGCTGGCGCATGAACGCGTCGATGTCGTCGTCCGCCATGTTGAATGAGATCGCATCGGTGTCACTGGATCGGCTGCGCATGATGCGCGCCGCGGCATCCACCGGATCAATCGACCAGCGTGCGGCCACCACCGCCAGGCGCTGCCCGGACCACTGCTCGCCCGGAGCGATCAGCAGCAGCGATTCTGCGCCGCCGCGCCGCCGGAGGTTCTCGCTCATGGCTTTACGCAGGGACTCGCGGGATTCGGGGGCGTCCAAGCGCTGAAGCATCCGCAGTCGCCCGCCGTCGAATGCCCAGCGGGGTACCAGGGCGGCCTCCAGCGACGTGCCGGAGGCGTCCCACGGGTACTGATCGGCTGTCACGTCGAGCCCGTCCCGGCGCGCCGAGTCGATCAGATCGACCAGTCGAGGTGCGAGGCCTTGTACGTCAACCCCCAGCGCCTTGATGTGCGCGATATGCACCGGCAGGCCGGCTTCGCGCCCGATTCGCAGTGCTTCCTGAACGGCGGCGACCAGCCCGACCGAGTAGCTCGACTCGTCTCGCAGGTGCGAGTCGTAGCGTCCACCGCGCGTGCCCGCCTCGCGCGCGAGTGCGATGACCTCCTCGGTGGTGGCGAAGCTCTGCGGCGGATAGAAGAGTCCGGTCGAGAGGCCGAGTGCGCCATCGCACATGCCCCGCGCCACCAGCGCACGCATCCGCTCGAGTTCCGCCGCCGAGGGCCCGCGGCTCGCATCGCCGAGCACGGCGTGGCGTACCGCGCCGAAGCCGACGTATGTGGCGACGTTCGGGCCCGTCGGCCGTCGCGAGATCTCCGACAGAAAGCCACGGACGTCGTTGCCGAATCCGGGCGTGCCGCCGCCATCAACGCCGACCACCAGCGTCGTGACCCCCTGCATCAGCCACGGCAGCACCAAGCGGTCGCCGCGGGCCGGATCGAGGAACTCGTCCGGATGCGAGTGCGGATCGATGAATCCAGGCGCCACGATCCGTCCGGCGGCATCTACGGTGCGCCGGCTTCGGTACCGGCTGGCAGCATCCGGGCCAACGTACAGGATGCGATCGCCCGCAATGACGACGTCGGCATTGCGCGGCGGATCGGCAGAGCCGTCGACCAACGTACCGCCATGAATGAGAATGTCGGCGATGGGGGCCGCCATCGACGTGGCCGCGCAGGCAATCGCCAGCGTGGCGAGCAAGGCATGCACAGCAGATGGCGAGCGCCGGTGTTGCGCGTCGGACCTCGGGCCCGGGCCGGTGGGCGCGGTCACGCTCGGGGGAGACGGGCGGTCGCTGGCGCACCTTGCGCCCATCGGCGGGCCTGCTGCCCCTGCGGAAGCGAGTGCTCGCAGACTAGAGCTCGGTGATGTCGCTGGACTCGCTGCGCAATTGCCGCAGGAACTCGCGCAGCTCGGCAATTCGGCCCGGCAGACGCGTCTTGGCGGCCCGGGAAACGACGCCGGCGGGCACGTTGGCCAGATTCTCCTCGATCATCTTCACGGCCGCCGGTCCATCCGGGCTGCCGCCGTTCGCATCGACTAGGCCGAAGATCCGCGCTGCACCAATGGCACCGAGCCAGTCGAGCGCGTCCGCGTCGTGGAGATACGTCGCCTCGGGCCCTGCCGGCTGACGGTCGAACATGTGCGTGCGGATGGCGCCGCGGACGGCATCGACTTTCGTCATCGGAAACCCGGTGCCGGCGAGAACCGTGTCGACGATTCGTGCGGCTTCGTCGGCGTGGTCGACATCCGGCTTCTCGTAAGGAGCGAAGG
>JAFEDP010000569.1 GCA_018241545.1 Pseudomonadota bacterium | reverse complement strand
GGCGACGTCGAGCCCGGGCACGCCGAGGGCCTCGCGCAGGCGCGCCGCCAGCAGCATCAGTGGCTCCCACAGCGCCTCGACCCGTTCGATGCGCCGGCCCGCGAGCTCGCGCGTCAGTTCCTCGACGCAGCGCGCCTCGTCGAACAGCGAGCGCACGCGCACGTAGGCCGCGAGCGCACGGCGCGTGCGCTCGGGCAGGGCCTCGGCCGGCTGGTCGCCGACGCCGATGACGCGTGCGCCGACCTCGGCGAGCCCGCGCGTGAACTCCGGCATCTCGGCCGGGTAACCGGGCGACAGCAGCAGCACGTCCATCGCGCACCTCCCCCGTGCCATCGTAGCGTAAGGAACGGCCGCGACACCGTTCGCTATACTGGCGCGGTGTCCTACCGGGTCCTGTTCGTCACGGCCGAGTACGCTCCGCTCGCCAAGACCGGAGGCTTGGCCGACGTCTCGACGGCGCTGACGCGCTTCCTGCATCGTCGCGGCGACGACGTGCGCGTGTTCGTGCCGCTGTACCGGCGCATCGCCGAGCAGCGCCTCGAGCTGGTGCCGGTCGAGTTCCTGCAGGGCCTCGAGGTCCGCCTCGGCGCCCACGTCTATCCCTACCGGGTGCTGACCGGCATCGCGCCGGGCTCGGACCTTGCGCTCTACTTCGTCGACTGCCCCGCGCTCTACGACCGGCCGGGCGTGTACAGCAGCGATGCCGACGAGCACCGTCGCTTCCTGGCGCTGACGCGCGTGGCGCTCGACTGCGCGCAGCGCATGGGCTTCGCGCCGCACATCCTGCACTGCAACGACTGGCACACCGCCTTCGGCCCGCTGCTGCTCAAGACCGCCTACGCGTGGGACCGGCTGTTCGCGGCGACGCGCTCGGTGCTGACGATCCACAACATCGGCTACCAGGGCGTGTTCGGTGCCGAGCACGCCGCCGAACTCGGCCTCGGGGCCGGCGATGCGCTGCTGCACCAGGACGACCTGCGCGCCGGGCGCATCAACTCGATGCTGCACGGCGTCCTGTACGCCGACCTCGTGACGACCGTCAGCCCCACCTACGCGCGCGAGATCTGCACGCCCGAATACAGCCTCGGGCTCGACCCGTTCCTGCGCGCGCGCGCCGACCACCTGGTCGGGATCCTCAACGGCGTCGACTACGACGAGTGGGACCCGCGTCACGATCCGTATTTGCCGGTGCACTTCGACGCGGACGATCGCGCCGGCAAGGCGGAGCTCAAGCGCCGCCTGCTCGCGCAGCTGCGCCTCGACGCGGGTCCCGCGACGCTGCTGTTCGGGCTGGTGAGCCGGCTGGTCGCGCAGAAGGGCATCGACCTGCTGCCGCCGGTGCTGCCGGACCTGCTGTCCGGGCACGACTGCGCGCTGGTGGCGCTCGGCTCGGGCGAGCCCGGCTACGAGGAGTTCCTCGCCTCGCTGCAGCGCGCCTTCCCCGGGCGCGTCGTGTTCCATCGCGGCTACAGCGAGGAGCTCGCGCACTGGATCGAGGCGTCGTGCGACGCGTTCCTGATGCCGTCGCTGTACGAGCCGTGCGGGCTCAACCAGATGTACAGCCTGCGCTACGGCACCGTGCCCCTCGTGCGGCGCACCGGCGGGCTCGCCGACTCGGTCGCGCCGTACTCGCCGGCGCACGGCTCCGGCACCGGCATCGTCTTCGAGCACTTCGACCCGGCCGGGCTGCGCTGGGCGATGGAGGCCGCGCTCGCGCTCTGGCGCGAGCCCGCGCACTGGCAGCGCCTGGTGCTCAACGGCATGGCGCAGGACTTCTCCTGGGAGCGCCAGGGCGCGCTCTACATCGACGAGTACCGGCGCCTCGCGGGCCCGGGCTGAGCGGCAGGTCGCGGCCATGAACGTCATCTTCGTCGAGCCGGCATTCCCGTACTACCAGCGCGAGTTCGTGCGCGGGCTGGCCGAGTCCGGCGCGCGCGTGTTCGGCATCGGCGAGCGGCCGGCGGACGCCCTC
>JAFEDP010000568.1 GCA_018241545.1 Pseudomonadota bacterium | reverse complement strand
AACATGCACACGCGCCTCGCCTCGCCGGGCACGCTGGCGCCGCGCAAGGAGTGAGCCCCGCGCGCGGCGCGACGGGCGCCGGCGCGCACGGGGGACCGGATGGGGGCCGCGCGGCACGCCGCGCGGCCGGGGAAGGAACCGACACACAGGCACCGCACAGCCGCCATGCGCATCCTCGACCGCTCCGTCTACGTCGGCCCGTCACTGCACGCTCACTTCCCGGTCATCCGGCTCGACCTCGACCTCGGGCCGCTCGAGGACTGGCCGACCGGGCGGCTCGGGCCGGCCTACGTCGACGCGCTCGTCGCGGCGCTGCCCGGGCTCGCCGAGCACGGCTGCTCGTACAACGCGCCGGGCGGGTTCATCCGGCGCATGCGCGAGGACGAGGGCACCTGGCTCGGCCACGTGCTCGAGCACGTCGCGATCGAGCTGCAGAACATCGCCGGCGAGGAGGTCACCTTCGGCAAGACGCGCAGCGCCGGCGCGCGCGGCGTCTACACCGTCGTCTACGAGTACGAGCAGCGCGACGAGGGCATCGCCGCCGGCGAGCTCGGCCTGCGGCTCCTGTGCTCGCTGCTGCCCGAGGCGATCCGCCCGCCCGACACCGTGCCCGCCGACTGGCTGTGGCCGGAGGCGCGCGACGAGTTCATCCGCTTCGCGCAGCGCCGCGCGCTCGGCCCGTCGACGGCCTCGCTGGTCAGGGCCGCCGAGGGCCGCGGCATCCCGTGGCTGCGGCTCAACGACCAGTCGCTGGTGCAGCTCGGCCACGGCAAGTACCAGCAGCGCATCCAGGCCACCGTCACCGGCCGCACGCCGCACATCGCCGTCGAGCTCGCCAGCGACAAGGAGGAGACCAACAAGATCCTGGCGACGCTCGGCCTGCCGGTGCCGAAGCAGGAACTGGTGCAGAGCGAGGGCCAGGCGCTGCGCGCGGCGCGTCGCATCGGCTTCCCGGTGGTCACCAAGCCCTACAACGGCAACCACGGCCGCGGCATCTCGATCCGCCTGACCAGCGACGAGGAGGTCGCCCAGGGCTTCGCGGTGGCGCGCGAGCACTCGCGCTCGGTGGTCGTCGAGTCGTTCCTCGAGGGCGACGACCACCGGCTGCTGGTCGTCAACGGCGAGCTGGTCGCCGCGACGCGGCGCACCCCCGGCCACGTCGTCGGCGACGGCAGCCACACGGTCGCCGAGCTCGTGGAGATCGTGAACCAGGACCCGCGCCGCGGCGTCGGCCACGAGAAGGTGCTGACGCGGCTCGAGCTCGACGCGCAGGCCGACGCCATGCTGGCGCGCGCCGGGCTCACGCCCGCCTCGGTGCCGGCGCCCGGGCAGGTCGTGTACCTGCGCTCGACCGCCAACCTGTCGACCGGCGGCACCGCCACCGACGTCACCGACGTGATCCACCCCGATAACCGCGAGATGGCCGAGCGCGCGGTGCGCGCGATCGGCCTGGACGTCGGCGGCGTCGACTTCCTGTCGAAGAACATCGCCGAGAGTTACCGCAAGATCGGTGGCGGGATCTGCGAGGTCAACGCGGCGCCGGGCTTTCGCATGCACGTCGCGCCGAGCGAGGGCCTGGCGCGCGACGTCGCCGGCCCGGTCATCGACATGCTGTTCCCGCCGGGCGCGCCGTCGCGGGTGCCGATCGCGGCGGTGACCGGCACCAACGGCAAGACCACGACCTCGCGGATGCTCGCGCACATCACCAAGATGGCGGGCTACACGCCCGGCCTCACCTCCACCGACGGCGTCTACATCGACGGCCAGCGCACGGTGCAGGGCGACATGACGGGCCCGGTGTCGGCGCGCATGGTGCTCGCCGACCCGCAGATCGACATCGCGGTGCTCGAGACCGCGCGCGGCGGCCTGCTGCGCGCCGGCATGGGCGTGTCCGAGGTCAACGTCGGCGCGGTGCTCAACGTGCAGTCCGACCACCTCGGCCTCAAGGGCATCGACACGCTCGAGCAGCTCGCCGAGGTCAA
>JAFEDP010000567.1 GCA_018241545.1 Pseudomonadota bacterium | reverse complement strand
CTCGCCCGGTGGCTCGCGCTCGCGCTCGCCCTGGCGCCGCTCGCGGCGCCCGCGGACGCGCCGCCCGCATCGCCGGCGGCGGCGCGCCCCAAGGTCTGCCTGGTGCTGTCCGGCGGCGGCGCGCGCGGCATCGCGCACATCGGTGTGCTGCGCGTGCTCGAGGAGCTGCGGGTCCCGGTCGACTGCGTGGTTGGCACGAGCGCCGGCGCGATCATCGGCGGCGCCTATGCCGCCGGGGTCGCGCCCGACGTCATCGAGGCCGCCATGCGCAGCGCCGACTGGGACCGGCTGCTGACCGACCAGCCGGAGCGCGACGAGCGCTCCGCCTACGTCAAGGAGCTCGAGCGCCAGCAGCTCGGCACCACCGAGGTCGGCCAGCGCGGCACCAGCCTCGTCCTGCGCCGCGGCCTCGTCACCGGCCAGCACCTGCAGTTCTACCTGCAGGCGCTGGTGGCGCCGGCCGACCGCGGGCCGTTCGACGAGCTCGCGATCCCGTACCGGGCGATCGCCACGGACTTCGAGACCGGCGCCATGGTCGTGCTCGACCACGGCGACCTCGCGCGCGCGATCCGGGCCAGCATGTCGGTGCCGGGCGCGTTCGCCCCGGTCGAGATCGACGGCCGGATCCTCGTCGACGGCGGGATCGTCCGCAACATCGGCGTCGACGTCGCGCGCGCGCTCGGCGCGCAGCGCGTGATCGTCGTCAGCGTCGGCACGCCGCTGCTGCGGCGCGCCGAGCTCGGATCCTTGCTGTCGGCCGCCGAGCAGACACTGACCATCCTCACCGACCAGAACGTCGCCGCGACGCTCGCCTCGCTCGGCCCGGAGGACGTGCTGATCCGGCCGGAGCTCGGCACCTTCAGCTCGACCGACTTCGCGCACGGGACGAGCCTGATCCCGGCGGCGGAGGCGGCGACGCGCGCGGCGGCGCCGGCGCTGGCCCCGCTCGCGGTCGACCCCGAGTCCTACGCCGAGTGGCGCGCGGCCCACCGGCGCGTGCACGCGCCGCCGCACTACGCGCGCCTCGCCCTCGACACCTCCGGGCTGCAGCGCGTGCCGCCCGCCTCGGTCGAGCGCCTGGTCGGCAGCGACCTCGACCCGCGGCGCGTGGACGAGGTGATCGGCGCGCTGCTGCGTACCGACGACTTCGAGTCGGTCAACGGCACGCTGGTGCCGGGCCCGGACGGCGGCACGCTGGTGCTCAAGCCGGTCGAGAAGCCGTGGGGCCCGAACTACGTGCACGCCTCCGGCGCGCTCGCCACCGACTTCGCGAGCCAGAACGAGTTCCTGCTGTCGCTCGACCACCGCGCCACCTGGCTCAACGAGCGCGGACTCGAGTGGCGCAACCGGCTGCGCGTCGGCTGGCTCGACGAGATCGACTCCGAGCTGCGCCAGCCGCTCGACGCGGCACGCCACCTGTTCGTGGCGCCGGACCTGTCGATCGGCCAGGAGCAGCGCAGCATCTACCAAAACCACGACCCGCTCGGCACCTACCGCGTGCGCCGCCTGCGCGGTGGGTTTGACGTCGGTGCGCTGCTCGGCGGCTACGGCGAGCTCAAGCTCGGCGTCGAGACCGGCTACGACAGCGTCGCGCTCACGAGCGGCGAGCCGGTGGTGCCGGATCTGCGCGAGCGGGTCGCCGCCTGGCGCGCGGCGCTGGTCGTCGATCGCCTCGACAACCTCGACTTCCCGCGCCGCGGCTTCCTGCTCAGCGCCGACGCGCACCTCGCGCGGCGCATGCTCGGCAGCTCCACCGCCTACGACCGGGTGTCGGTGAGCGCCGAACAGGCCTTCGGCGGTGAGCGCACCAGCCTGCTGCTGGCCGCGCGCTACGACAGCGCCCTCGGCGGCTCGCTGCCGCTCGGCGAGGCGTTCACGCTCGGCGGCTTCCAGAACCTGTCTGGCCTCAAGCGCGACCAGGTGCTGGCGTCGCGCGTCGCGTTCCTGCGCGGCGTCTACCGGCAGCGGCTCGCCGAGTTCTCGCCG
>JAFEDP010000566.1 GCA_018241545.1 Pseudomonadota bacterium | reverse complement strand
GATCTCGCGTGCGACGCCGTCCGGCTCGTGCGGGCTGAGCGAGGCGACGACACCGAGCGAGCTCAGCAGGTACATGAGGCCGCTGGCGAGATCGTAGGACGCGGTCGTCAGGGACAGGTGGCCGCCGGACACCGTGCCGTCGCCCAGCAGGTAGCCGCGCAGGAATGCGAGGCGCAGCTCCTCAGCGACGTTGAAGACGAGGTCCGGGATGCGCTTCGTCGTGGACTCGGCGCCGTTGAAGCCGAACAGGTGCTGCCACGCGACGGCCGCGACCCGGTTCAGCAGCTTGAGGTCGGCGGCCCCGCGGGCGGTCGTGTACAGGAGCGGCGAGTGCCCGACCAGCCGCTCGAGCCGTGCCTGCATCTCGGCGACGAAGCGGTGATTGTCGTTGCCGATCGACCAGCGCACGCCGTTGCGGTCCGAGCAGGAGCCCTCGGCCACGTAGAAGCCGAGCAGCGTCAGCAGGTCCTCGTTCACCGGCAGGTAGCGGGCGAGGCCCTTGCTCGCGTAGTGCTCGGGCGTCAGCTCGAGGTCGGTGCGACGCGCGAACCAGGCGAGGTCGTTGGCGTCCAGATCCGACAGGCGCACCCGGTCGCGCACGGCATTGCGGCCGGAGCCGCGGTACTGCGTCGCCCAGGCGTGGTCTAGCCGGCTCGGCGCGATCCGCGCCTGCGCCAGTGTCCCTTCGACGTCCGCGCCGACGGCGCGCAGGTACGCCTCGAAGTCCGGCAGCGTCGGGCGGCTGCGGCCCTGCTCCCAGGCGTAGAAGGTCACCGGCTGGCGGATCCCCACCGCGGCGCAGAGCGCCACGTTCGTGAGGCCGCTGGCGCGACGACGGTCCGCGAGCTCGCGGCCGAGGGCCGCCGGGATCTCGACGCGCGGGGCGGACAGCTGCGTCGCCGCGGCGTGGCGGGCACGGACGCGCGAGCGGTACCAGGCCTCGACCGCGGGGCCGCGCACCCAGATCTGCGCCGCGGCCTCGGGCACGCGCCACAGGCGCTCCAGGAGGTCGATGTCGCGCGGCGCGGTCGCGGGCAGGCGCAGCTGGCGCGGCGCGACGACGCGGTCGCCGCTTCGCAGTTCGTCGCCGCGCTTGAGGCGGATCGCGCCGGCCTCGTGCACGAAGACGCTGTGGCTCGAGGTGACGCGCACGGCCCGGCCGTAGGCCGTTCGCACCGCGTACAGCGCCTCGGAGAGCGGATGGCGCAGGACGGCCTTGATCGGGCGGAAGCGCACGGCGCGGTTGTCGACGCCGAAGCACAGCACCTCGCCGAGCGGCTGTCCGACGAGCTTCTCGCAGTGGCCGGACGCATCGCGCGTCACCGCGGCGCCGTGTGAGGCGAGCGCGTCGTCGATGAAGGCGCCGATGCGCACGAGGCGCACGCCGGCGGCCGGATCACGGACGAAGACGTGATCGTCGCCGTCGACGCTCATGATGATGATGCGGTGGTAGCGGAGCTTGGCGACGTCGAACTCGTTGCGGCCGATGCCGCAGCCGAGGGCGGTGATCAGCGTGCCGACCTCGGCGCTCGACAGCATCTTGTCGAAGCGCGCCTTCTCGACGTTGAGGATCTTGCCCTTGAGCGGCAGCACCGCCTGCGTGCGCCGGTCGCGGCCCTGCTTGGCGGAGCCGCCGGCCGAGTCGCCCTCGACGAGGAACATCTCCGACAGGGCCGGGTCCTTCTCCTGGCAGTCGGCGAGCTTGCCGGGGAGCCCGGCGATGTCGAGCACGCCCTTGCGGCGCGTCATCTCGCGCGCCTTGCGCGCCGCCTCGCGCGCGCGGGCCGCGTCGATGATCTTGGCGACGATCGCCTTGGCCTCGGCCGGGCGCTCGAGCAGGAACGCCTCCAGCTTCTCGGCGACGGCGCTCTCGACGATGCCGCGGATCTCGCTCGAGACCAGCTTGTCCTTGGTCTGCGAGGAGAACTTCGGGTCCGGCATCTTGACCGACAGGATCGCCGTCATGCCCTCGCGCACGTCGTCGCCCG
>JAFEDP010000565.1 GCA_018241545.1 Pseudomonadota bacterium | reverse complement strand
CCCCGGGCGCAAGCTCGGGCACGCCACCGTGGTCGCGCCGAGCCCGAGGGCGCGCGACCGCGCCCTCGGCGCCGCCCGCCGGCTGCGCTGAGGCGCCGGATTCCCGCACGGCCGCGAACCCGGTCGCGTCTTTGGCGGGGCGAGGCTGGTACCGTATAGTGACCGGCGGGGCACCTGACCGCCGCCATTTCGGGCCGTCCGCCGATGTATCTCGACCTGTTCCGGCTGAAGGAGCTGCCGTTCCGGTTGAGCCCGGACCCGCAGTTCCTGTACCTGTCGAAGCACCATGCGCGCGCCAAGGCGTACATGGAGTCGACCATCTGGTTCACCGACGGCTTCGTGGTGATCACCGGCGAGATCGGCTCGGGCAAGACCACGCTGATCGAGAGCTTCCTGCGCGAGCTCGACAAGGACGTCGTCGTCGCCCAGATCAACCAGACCCAGATCAGCCCGATCGGCTTCCTGCAGGGACTGCTGGTCCAGTTCGGGTTCTCGCCGTTCAAGATGAACAAGGCGGAGCTGCTGGCGACCATCAACAACTTCCTGATCGAGCAGTACGCCGCGGGCCGCAAGGTGGTGCTGGTCGTCGACGAGGCCCAGAACCTGTCGAACCGGGTGCTCGAGGAGGTCCGCCTGCTGTCGGGCGTCGAGACCACCAAGGACAAGACGCTGCGCATCATCCTGGCCGGCCAGCCGGAGCTCAGCGACAAGCTCGACTCCGCCGAGCTCGTGCAGCTCGCGCAGCGCATCCGCCTGCGCTTCCACCTGACGCCGCTCGGCCGCGACGACTGCATCGCCTACATCACGCACCGCCTCGAGGTCGCCGGCGCCCAGGGCCGGCGGATCTTCAGCGACGCGGCGCTGGCGCTCGTGCACCGCTATACCGGGGGCGTGCCGCGGCTGATCAACACGCTGTGCGACACCGCGATGATGAGCGCGTTCGCGATCGACAAGGACACCGTCGACGACACCGAGGTGCGCGCCGCGATCGAAGAGCTGCAGTGGGTCGAGTACGCGGCGCGCACCAACCGCATGGTGCGCAGCGAGATGATGGTGCCGGTGCTGCGCGCGGTGTCGGCCGACGCCGTGCTCGGGCGGCTGTACGTGGCGACGGACGGCCACACGGTGGCCGAGAAGGAGCTGCGCGCCGGCCGCTACCTGGTCGGCCGCACCGCCGAGAACGACCTGCAGATCGACTCGAAGTACGTCAGCCGCCACCACTGCCAGGTCACGGTCTCGCTCGAGGCCGCCGTCATCGAGGACCTCAACAGCACCAACGGCCTCGTGTGCCGCGGGCGCCGCGTGCGGCGCCAGCAGCTCAAGGACGGCGACGTGATCGTGATCGGCCAGCACACGCTGACCTACGTCGACGAGCGGCCGAACCGGGTCACCGCGAGCGTGCCCACCGAAAGCGGCGTGCCGGACCCGAACGCGACCGGCTCGCACGAGACGATCGCCGGCGGCAACGGCGGCGCGGTGGAGCCCGCCAACGGCCCGCACTGAGCGGGCGCTATTCGTCGAGCGGGCGGTGGTCGTAGCGCGCCGCGTCGTCGCGGTAGCTGCGGCGCCGCAGCAGGATCACGCAGCCGCCGACGATGCCGGCGGCACCCGCCACGAACGCCAGGTTGCTCCATGCCGCGTCGCGCCACAGGTACGAGGCGGTCGCGGCGCCGAGCCCGGCGGCGACGTATGCGTACGGCAGCGCCTCGTAGACGCGGTGCGGCAGGTACATCCCCGATCCCCTCCCCGCGCGGCGCCCCGGGCGCCGCGCCGATACGCTCTCAGCCGGTGCCGCCGACTGTCAACCCCTCGACCTTCATGGTCGGCTGGCCGACGCCGACCGGCACCGTCTGGCCCTCCTTGCCGCAGTTGCCGACGCCGGCATCGAGCTTGAGGTCGTTGCCGAGCATGGTCACGCGCTGCAGCGCCTCGGGGCCGGAGCCGATCAGCGAGGCCCCCTTGACCGGGCGCGTGACGCGCCCGTCCTCGATCAGGTACGCCT
>JAFEDP010000564.1 GCA_018241545.1 Pseudomonadota bacterium | reverse complement strand
CGGCCGCGGCCCGCCGCCCGCGGGCCTCGCCGGCGAGCGCGAGGCGGCGGCGCTCACGCCCTTCGCGCCGCTGCTCGCGGCGCTCGAGGGCGCCGGGCTCGAGGCGGCGCGCCGGCCGCTGCGGGTCCTGCCGCGGGACTTTCGCGTGCACGCGGAAGCGGGCACGCTTAGGCTCGAGTTCCGCCTGCCGCCGGGCGCCTACGCCACGGCGGTGGTGCGCGAGCTGCTCGCCACGCCCGACCTGCCGCCGGAGTCCGACGATGATTGAAACCCGCGACGCTGGGACTCTGCGCACGATCACGCTCGCGCGCCCGCCGGTGAACGCCCTCAACGCCGAGCTCCTGGAGGCGCTCGGCGAGGCGGTCGCCCGGGCGCCGTCCGAGGGCGTGCAGGGGCTCGTGCTCACCGGCGCCGGCAAGCTGTTCTCCGCCGGGCTCGACGTGGCGCTGCTCGCCTCGCTCGACGGGCCGGGACTGCGGCGCTTCCTCGGCACCTTCTTCGGCTGCCTGACGCGGCTCGCCGAGTCGCCGATCCCGATCGTCGCCGCCATCAACGGCCACAGCCCGGCGGGAGGCGCGGTGCTGGCGCTCTACTGCGACCACCGCATCATGGCGCGCGGCGACTTCCGCATCGGCCTCAACGAGGTCCAGGTGGGCCTGCTGCCGGGCCCGCTGATCTACGGCGTGCTCAAGCGCGCCGTGTCGATCCGGGTGGCCAACGAGATGCTGACTCAGGGCCTGCTGGTCCCGCCGGAGGAGGCGCTCGCCGTGGGCTTCGTCGACGAGCTCGCCGAGCCCGGCGAGGTCGAGCTGCGGGCCCGCGCCTGGCTGGAGCGGGTGCTGGCGCTGCCGCCGGTCGCCTACCGCACGACGCGCGCGATGGTGCGGGCGGATCTCATCAGACTCATGGTGGAGGCGAACGGGCCGCACGCCGAGACGCTGCTCGAGGCCTGGTCCGGCCCCGAGAGCCGGGCCTCGCTCGCGGCACTCGTCGCCAAGCTCGGACGCAAGTAGCGCGGTCCCCTCGAGCCGCGCGGGAGCAACGTCATGGAACGACGTCATCTTCTGGGGTTCGCGGCGGCGCTGTGGCTGGGCGTCGCATGGCCCGGCGCCGCGGCACCACCGTCGATCCAGGCGTTCGCCGCGCGATTACCGGTCGAGGGCGCGGTGCTGTCGCCCGACGGTCGCTACCTGGCGGTGATCCGCACCGACGGCGACCGCGGCGGCGTGTTCGTGCACGACCGGCGTGCGCCGCCCGGCACCCCCGCCAAGCCCGTCCTCGCCGAGCCTGAGGACTTCCGGCTCAACTGGTGCCGCTTCGCGAGCGACGTGCGTCTCGTCTGCAGCCTGCGCAGCTTCGGCCACGTCGGCGGCATGGCGGTCAGCTACCCGCGGCTCGTGGCCGTCGACGCCGACGGCGGCCAGCGCCTGCTGCTGCTGCAGGACGTGCCCGAGGTCGCGCGGCCCACCGGCGATAGCATCCTGCACTGGCATCCCGGTCCGCCCGACACGGTGCTGATCGAGGCGGACGAGGGGCTCGACGACAAATCGGCGCGCGCGCTGGCCCGCGGTGGCAGCGTGATCGGCAACACCGGCAGCTTCGCGCAGCCGGCGGTCTGGGAGCTCAACGTCCGCACCGGGCACCTGCGGCAACGGCAGCGCGGCCTCAGTCCGGTGCGGCACTGGATCGCCGACCCGGCCGGCGAGGTGCGCCTCGGGTACGGCCAGGCGGGGGCCGAGCTGTCGTACTTCGGCCGCACGGTCGGCGAGGTGGGCTGGCGCCGGCTCGAGCACTTCGAGGCCTTCAGCCGCGGCACCCACTTCCGTCCGGTCGCCATCAGCCGCGACCAGCCGAACAAGGCCTACGCGATCGGCGACGCCAACGGCCGCGCGGGGCTCTGGCTGATCGACCTCGCCGAGCAGGCGCCGCCGGAGCTGGTGTTCGCGCATGCCGCGGTCGACGTCGCCGCGCCCCTGGTCGGTGCCGACGGCCGGCTGACCGGGATCGCC
>JAFEDP010000563.1 GCA_018241545.1 Pseudomonadota bacterium | reverse complement strand
TCGACCGCCTCGCAGTAGGCGAAATTGTTGATCAGGGCGGAGCAGTAGTTGAGGCGGTCGACGTACGGGATCAGGTTGTGCCAGGTATGGGACTCGCACTCCTTCTCGAAGCCGCGATGCAGGTAGCCGCAGTGCACGTCGGTGCGCACGATGCGCTCGCCCGAGAGTTCCGCGACGATCTGCACCGTCCCGTGCGTGGCAGGGTGCGACGGCCCGATGTTGACGACCGTCGTGCCGTCCGCGCCGCCGCCGGTGAAGGCCGGTCGGATGGGGTTGGGCAGCTGTGAGCGGTCGGGCATGGGATCAGGTCCGGTACGGGACGAGCGGTTGCTCGCGATCCTTCGGGTAGTCCTTGCGCAGCGGATGGCCGACGAAGCCCTCGTAGAGCAGCAGCGGACGCAGGTCGTCGTTGCCGCGGAAGTCGATGCCGTACATGTCGTGGCACTCGCGCTCGGCATAGTGGGCAGAGCGGTACAGCGCCACCAGCGAGTCGACGGCGGGCGCATCGGCCGGGACACGGACCTTGAGGCGGACGCGCACGAAGTCGCGCGTCGTGTAGAAGTGGTAGACGACGTCGAAGCGCGGCACCCGCTCGGGCCAGTCGACGGCGGTGATGTCGAGCAGCATGTCGAAGCCGAACTCGTCCTTCAGCGAGCGCGCGACCTCGACCAGTCGCTCGGCGCCGATGACCAGCGCCAGCGTGCCGTGCGCGAGCGCGACGTCCTCGGCCGTGCCGCCCCAGCGCGCCGTCACCTGCTCGTGGATCGTGCCGGCCATCGTCAGAAGGTCTCCGTCACGATCGGATGGCGGTCGGCCGCGATCCGGTCCTGCAGCTTCATGATCCCGTCGATCACCGTCTCCGGCCGCGGCGGGCAGCCCGGTATGTACAGGTCCACGGGGATGATCTTGTCGATGCCGGCGAGCGCGGCGTAGTTCTGGTAGAAGCCGCCGCTGGTCGCGCACGCGCCGAAGGCGATGACCCACTTCGGCTCGCACATCTGCTCGTAGACGCGCCGCAGGACCGGCGCCTGCTTGTGCGTGATCGTGCCGACCACCATCAGCAGGTCCGACTGGCGCGGCGAGAAGCGGGGCAGGGCCGCGCCGAAGCGATCGGTGTCGTAGAGCGTCGAGCTCACCGACATGAACTCCATGGCGCAGCAGGCGGTCACGAACGGGTACGGGAACAGCGAGAACTTGCGCGCCCAGCCGACGAACTCGTCCTTCTTGGTCGTCAGGAACTCGAGACCGGGTGGGGCCCGGCGCGTCTCGGCCGGCCGGTTCACCGCGTGATCTCCTCGAGCAGGCCGCTGCGCCACACGTACAGCGTGATGAGGACGAGCAGAGCCAGGAACGGCACGAACGCGGCGAGAGCGGCGGTCGACAGTGGCTGGGCGCCGAGCGCCCACAGGTAGAAGAACACCGTCTCGAGGTCGAACAGGATGAAGACGACGGCGAGGCCGTAGTACTTCACCGGGAACGCGCGGTCGCCGATGCCCTCGATCGCCGTCGCACCGCACTCGAAGGGGTCGAGCTTCGCGCCCTCCGGCGCAGGGTGCGGCCCGAGCCAGCGATTGAGCGCGAGCGTGATGCCGACGAACCCGAGGATCGCGCCGAGGTAGAGCAACAGTCCCGCGTAGGCGTCCATCGCTGCGAACTATGGCCCGCGCGCCGTCTGCGCCGCCCTGCGGAATACACGTAAGCGCGGTGTGTTTTCGGCATTTCCCTATGGCCCCTGCGCGGCGTGGCGCTCGAAATCACGCACCGGCAGTCACGGCGGGTCGATCCTATGAGCACCGCGACGGACTCGAATGCGCTGCCTGCGCCGGCTGCGGCCGGAGGTGCGGGCGCATGGCCGGCACGCCTCGATCTGCTGCAGAGCGGCACGGGGCTGGCGCTGGCGCTGTTCATGTGGGTCCACATGCTGTTCGTGTCGTCGATCCTTCTCGGGCACGACGCCATGTGGACCGTCGCCCGCTTCTTCGAGGGCTACTTCGTGCTGGGGCGACGGGTG
>JAFEDP010000562.1 GCA_018241545.1 Pseudomonadota bacterium | reverse complement strand
CTCCGGGGTCACGACCGGTGCCGGCGAGTAGGCGCCCATGCCGCCGGTGTTCGGGCCCTCGTCGCCGTCGCGCAGCCGCTTGTGGTCCTGCGAGGTCGCGAGCGCGACGGCGCGGGTGCCGTCGACGATCACGATGAAGCTCGCCTCCTCGCCGGCGAGGAACTCCTCGACGACGACCGTCTCGCCGGCGCTGCCGAACGCGCCGGCGAACATCGACTCGACCGTCGCGAGCGCCTCTTCGGCCGTCGCGGCGATGACCACGCCCTTGCCCGCCGCGAGCCCGTCCGCCTTGACGACGATCGGCGGCCGCTGCGCGCGCACGAAGGCCGGGTCGAAGGTGGCGCGCGTGAAGCGCGCGTAGGCGGCCGTCGGGATGCGGTGGCGGCTCAGGAACTCCTTGGCGAAGGCCTTGGAGCCCTCGAGCCGGGCGTTGGCGCGCGTCGGGCCGAAGCAGGCGAGGCCGGCGGCCTGGAACTGGTCGACGATGCCGCCCACGAGCGGCGCCTCCGGCCCGACGATGGTGAGGTCGATGCGCTCGGCGAGCGCGAGGGCCCTGAGCGCCGCGACGTCGTCGGCCGCGACGGGGACGTTGCGGCACTTGGGCTCGGTGGCCGTGCCGGCGTTGCCGGGTGCCACCAGCACCTGCGCGACGCGCGGCGAGGCCGCGACCTTCCAGGCGAGGGCGTGCTCGCGGCCGCCGGACCCGACGATCAGGACTCGCATCGCGCGCCGCCCCGTCAGTGGCGGAAGTGGCGCATGCCGGTGAACACCATCGCCATGCCGTACTCGTCGGCGGCGGCGATGACCTCGTCGTCGCGCATCGAGCCGCCCGGCTGGATCACGGCGCCGATCCCGTACTCGGCCGCGACGTCGAGCCCGTCGCGGAACGGGAAGAACGCGTCCGAGGCCATGGCCGCCCCCTTGACCGCGAGACCGGCGTCGGCGGCCTTCATCGCGGCGATGCGGCTCGACACCACGCGGCTCATCTGGCCGGCGCCGATGCCGAGCGTCAGGTGGTCGCGCGCGTAGACGATCGCGTTCGACTTCACGTACTTGCACACCCGCCAGGCGAACAGCAGGTCCTCGAGCTCGCGCGCGTCGGGCGCGCGGCGCGTGACGACGCGCAGCGCGCCGGCGTCGAGCGCGCCGGCGTCGAGCGCGCCGGTGTCGCGGTCCTGCACCAGGAGCCCGCCGACGACGCTCTTGTACTCGAGCGCCGGACCCGCGGCGCCGCCGAGCTCGCCGGTGACCAGCACGCGCACGTTGGCCTTGGCGGCCGTGGCGGCCAGCGCCTCGTCGGTCGCGGCCGGCGCGACGATGACCTCGACGAACTGCTGCGCGAGGATCGCCTGCGCCGCGGCGGCGTCGAGCGGCCGGTTGAAGGCGATGATGCCGCCGAAGGCGGAGGTCGGGTCGGTGCGGTACGCCTGGCGGTAGGCGGCCTCCGGGCTCGCGCCGAGCGCGACGCCGCAGGGGTTGGCGTGCTTGACGATCACGCAGGCCGGCGAGGCGAACTGGCGCACGCACTCGAGCGCCGTGTCGGCGTCGGCGATGTTGTTGTAGGACAGCTCCTTGCCCTGCAGCTGGCGGGCGCCGGCGATGCCGGTGCCGCGCGGCACGGCGTCGGCGTAGAAGGCGCCCGCCTGGTGGGGGTTCTCGCCGTAGCGCAGGTCGAGCCGCTTGACGTAGCGCAGCTCGAGCGCGGGCGGGAACGGCGCCGCGTCCGGGGCGGCGGCGCGGCCCAGCCACTCGGCCACCATCGTGTCGTAGCGCGCCGTGTGCGCGTAGGCGCTGGCCGCGAGGCGCTGGCGCAGCGCGAAGTCGGTGCCGCCGGCGTCGAGCGCGGCGAGCAGCGGCGCGTAGTCGGCCGGGTCGACGACCACGGCGACGTCGGCGTGGTTCTTGGCGGCGGCGCGCAGCATTGCCGGGCCGCCGATGTCGATGTTCTCGACCCCGTCCTCGTAGCGGCAGTCGGCGCGCGCGACGGTCGCGGCGAACGGGTAGAGGTTGACGA
>JAFEDP010000561.1 GCA_018241545.1 Pseudomonadota bacterium | reverse complement strand
GCGGCGCTTCAAGGCGGTGCCGGGCGTCATCGACGTCACCGGCTGGGGCGGCAAGACCAAGACCTACGAGGTCGCGGTCGACCCGCGCCGCCTCGCCGGCTACGGGCTCGGCCTGCCGCAGGTGCTGCAGGCGCTCGGCAACGCCAACATCAACGTCGGCGGCCAGACGCTCAGCATCGGCCCGCAGGCGGCCGTGGTGCGCGGCGTGGGCCTCATCCACAGCGTCGAGGACATCCGCCGCACGCCGCTCAGCGTCGTGCGCGGGGTGCCGCTCACCGTCGGCGACGTCGCCGAGGTCGGCGTCGGCCACCAGCCGCGGCTCGGCATCGCCGGCCTCGACGGCGACGACGACATCGTGCAGGGCATCGTGCTGATGCGCCGCGGCGCGCAATCGAGCCCGACGATCGAGCGCGTGCAGCGCGAGGTCGAGCACGTCAACCGCTCGGGCCTGCTGCCGCCCGGGGTCCGGATCGAGCGCATCTACGACCGCAGCGACCTGATCCGGGTCACGACCGGCACGGTGCTGCACAACATGCTGGCCGGCGTGGCGCTGATCTTCCTGCTGCAGTGGGCCTTCCTCGGCAACCTGCGCACCGCGCTGATCGTCGCGATGACGATCCCGTTCGCGCTCGCCTTCGCGATCACGCTGATGGTGCTGCGCGGGGAGTCCGCCAACCTGCTGTCGGTGGGCGCGATCGACTTCGGCCTCGTGGTCGACGCGACCGTGATCATGATGGAGAACATCTACCGGCACCTCGCCGAGAGCGTGGCGCAGCGCCGCGGCGGCGGCGTGTCGGTGCTGCACACGATGCGCACGCCGACCGGCTTCAGCGGCCGCTTCGCGGTCATCGCCAACGCCGCCGCCGAGGTCAGCCGCTCGATCTTCTTCGCGGCGGCGATCATCATCGCCGGCTTCGTGCCGCTGTTCACGCTGTCGGGCATCGAGGGCCACATCTTCGGGCCGATGGCGAAGACCTACGGCTACGCGATCGCCGGCGGGCTGCTGGCCACGTTCACGGTGACGCCGGCGCTGGCCTCGCTGCTGCTGCGCGGCGGCATCGAGGAGCGCGAGACCTGGCTGGTGCGCCAGCTGCGGCGCCTCAACGAGCCGCTGATCCGCTTCGCGCTCGCCAACCGCGTGCTGGTGGTCGGCGTCGCCGCGCTGCTGGTGCTCGCGGCGCTGCTCGCCGCGCGCACGCTCGGCCTCGAGTTCCTGCCGAAGCTCGAGGAGGGCAACCTCTGGATCCGCGCCACCTTCCCGACCTCGATCTCGCTCGAGGAGAGCAACCGCTACGTCAACCGCATGCGCCGGCTGATCGGCAGCTACCCGGAGGTCGAGACCGTGGTCTCGCAGCACGGCCGCCCCGACGACGGCACCGACGCCACCGGCTACTTCAACGCCGAGTTCTTCGTGCCGCTCAAGCCCGCCGAGCGCTGGCCGGCCGGCGTCGACAAGGAGCGGCTGACGGACGAGATGACGGCGCGCCTCGGCGAGGAGTTCCCCGGCGTCGAGTTCAACTTCTCGCAGTACATCCAGGACAACGTCGAGGAGGCGGCCTCGGGCGTCAAGGGCGAGAACTCCGTCAAGATCTTCGGCAACGACCTCGAGACGCTGGAGCAGACGGCGACCCGGATCGCGGGCGTGCTCGCCGAGGTCCCCGGCATCACCGACCTCGCGGTGCTGCGCTCGCTCGGCCAGCCGACCGTGCGCATCGACGTCGACCGCGCGCGCGCCGCGCGCTACGGGCTGATGCCCGGCGACGTCAACGCGGTGGTGCAGGCCGCGGTCGGCGGCCAGTCGGCCGGCGACCTGTACGAGGACGGCAGCGACCGCCACTTCCCGATGGTGGTGCGGCTGCAGGCGCCCTACCGCCAGAGCCTCGAGGCCCTCGCGCGCATCCCGATCGCCGCGCCCGACACCGGTGGCGGCGGCGGCCCCGTGCCGGTCGCGCTCGGCGACGTCGCCGACGTGCACCTGGTGTCGGGCGCCTCGTTCATCTACCGCGAGCAGCAGCA
>JAFEDP010000560.1 GCA_018241545.1 Pseudomonadota bacterium | reverse complement strand
GAGCGGCACGCCGGCCGCGTCGCGGAAGCTGCGCGCGCTCGCGCGCCGCGGTGGCGGCAGGCCCCCGAGCACGGCCTGCCCGATCGCCGCGGCGCCGGGCCCCGAGACGCGCACGATGCCGACGCCGCCGCGCCCGGGCGGCGTCGCGATCGCGACGATGGTGTCGGTGGACCTCAAGGCGGCGGCTCCGCGGCGCCCGCAGATGGCCGGCGCCGGATGCCGACGATACACTCGGCCCGATGCAGGCAGCGCCCGCCCCCGCCGCCGAATCGCTGCGCTACCCGGCGCCCGTCTCGGCGCGACGGGCGCGCGCCGTGGCGGCGCTGCTCGACGTGCCGGTCGAAGGATCGGTGCTCGACCTCGGCGACGGGCCGCCGGGGCTGCTGCTCGACGTCGTCGCGCTGCACGGCTGCCGCGGGCTCGGGCTCGTGAGCGAGGTCGCCCGTGCGGGCGCGGGTCGAGCCGCGGCCGCCGCCGACGGCGTCGCGGAGCGCGTCGAGTTCGAGGTCGGCGCGCCCGCGCACTTCATGCCGCCACGCCGCTTCGAGGCGCTGCTGTGCGTCGGGGACCTGCCGCGGCCGGCGGCGGCGCTCGAGGACACGGTGGAGCGCTGCCTGGGCTGGGTGCGCACCGGCGGCCTGCTGGTGTTCGGCGAGCCGTACCTGCGCCGCCCGCCCCCGCCCGGCTACCGCGCCCCGCCCGGCGTCCCGGGTGAAGGGCTGCGGCTCGCAGGCGTCGCGGCGCGTGCCATCGTCGGCGCGGGCTTCGAGCTCGTGCTCACGGTCGTGCTCAGCGAGTCGGAGTGGGATGCGCACGAGAGCGCCGCCTACCGCGCCGGGCTGCGGGCGGCGGCCGTGGCGGCCGACGACCAGGCGGGGGCGCTGCTGCGCGAGCGCGCCGAGCGCCGCTACCAGGCGTACTGGAAGCACGGCCGCGACACGCTCGGCTACGCGCTGCACGCGTTCCGCAAGCCGCGCCAGCCGCTGCGCCTCGTGTGAGCGCGCGGCGCCCTCAGGCGCGCGCCTTGCGCGCCTGCTCCTCGGCCGCGACCAGCCGGTTGATGTTCCACTGCTGCAGGATCGACAGCCCGGTGTTCGTGATCCAGTAGAGCACGAGGCCGGCCGGGAAGAACGCCATCATCACGGTCATCACGAGCGGCATGAACAGGAACACCTTCGCCTGCACCGGGTCGGGCGGCGCCGGGTTCAGCTTGTACTGCGCGAACATCGCCACGCCCATGATGAACGGCAGCACGAAGTACGGGTCCTTGGTCGACAGGTCCTGCACCCACAGCAGGAACGGCGCCTGGCGCATCTCGACGCTCTCGAGCAGCACCCAGTAGAAGGCGATGAACACCGGGATCTGCACCACGGTCGGCAGGCAGCCGGCGAGCGGGTTCACGCCCTCGCGCTTGTACAGCTCCATCATCTGCCGGCCGAGCTGCTCGCGGTCGTCCTTGTAGCGCTCCTGCAGCGCCTTCATGCGCGGCGCGATGTTGCGCATGCGCGCCATCGAGCGGCCGCTGGTCTGGGCGAGCGGGTAGAAGCACAGCTTGATCAGGAACGTCACGATGATGATCGTGAAGCCCCAGTTGCCGACGAAGCGGTGCACCTGCGCCAGCAGCCAGAAGAGCGGCCGCGCCAGGATCGTGAGCTTGCCGTAGTCGGCGGTGCGGTCGAGCTCGGGGGCGAGCGCCTCGAGCTGGTCCTGCAGCTTGGGACCGACGAACAGCGAGTCCTTGAACTCGACCGAGGCGCCCGGCGCGGCCTCGCGCACGGGGCCTGCCACCCGCAGCTGGTATTCGTGATCGCGCACCGCGAGCGAGTAGTCGTCCGCCGCGGCCGCGTCCGGCACGATCGCCGCGACGAAGTGGTGCTGCAGCGCCGCCGCCCAGCCGCCGGCGATCGGTGCCTTGGGCAGCAGCGTCGGGTCGGGCTTCTCGACCTCGAGCTTCTGGTACTTCTTGCCGTCGTAGATCGCCGGGCCCTTGAAGGAGGAGGTCTCCGGGTTCCACATCGA
>JAFEDP010000055.1 GCA_018241545.1 Pseudomonadota bacterium | reverse complement strand
CGACTTCAAGAGCAGCCACTGGGTGTTCAAGGGCAGCGTGCACGTGACGCTGCCCGACGGCCACCTCGACAGCGACGAGGCGCGCATCGCCTTCGCCGACAACCTGATCGCGAGCGCCGAGATCACCGGCACGCCGGCGCGCTTCGAGCAGCAGCGCGAGAAGGGCGTGGCGCGCGGCCACGCGCTTCGGATCGAGTACGTGCCGGGCGCCGGCACCGTGCGCCTGAGCCAGGAGGCGTGGCTCTCCGACGGCGGCAACGAGGTGAGCGCGCAGACGCTCGTCTACAGCCTGCGCGACCAGCGCGTGCTCGCCAACCCCGATGAGCAGGGCGGGCAGCCGGTGCGGATCACAATCATCCCGAAGAAAGCCGAGCCGAAGCCCGACGCGAAGCCCGACGCGAAACCCGACGCGAAGCCCGAGGCCAGGCCCGACGCGCCGGCCGCGCCGCGCGCCGACCCCGGCACCGATGCCCGGGCGGAGCCGAAGGCGGCGCCGAAGCCCGAGCCCAAGACCGATCCATGAGCCGCCTCTCGGCCAGCGGCCTCAGAAAGAGCTACAAGTCGCGGGCCGTCGTCCGCGACCTGTCGCTCGAGGTGTCCTCGGGCGAAGTGGTCGGGCTGCTCGGCCCGAACGGGGCCGGCAAGACCACCGCCTTCTACATGATCGTCGGCCTGGTCGGCTGCGACGGCGGCCGCATCCACCTCGACGAGCGCGAGCTGACCCGGCTGCCGATGCACCGGCGCGCGCGGCTCGGACTCGGCTACCTGCCGCAGGAGGCGTCGGTGTTCCGCAAGCTGACGGTGGCCGAGAACGTGCGCGCGATCCTGGAGACGCGGCCGGCGCTCGACGGCGAGGCGCGCGAGCAGCGGCTCGAGGCGCTGCTCGACGAACTGCACATCGGCCACATCCGCGACAGCCTCGGCCAAAGCCTGTCCGGCGGCGAGCGGCGGCGCGTCGAGATCGCGCGCGCCCTGGCGGCGGAGCCGCAGTTCGTGCTCCTCGACGAGCCCTTCGCGGGCGTCGACCCGCTGTCCGTGGCGGATATCCAGCGAAGCATAGAACACTTGCGCGCGCGCGGCATCGGGGTCCTGATTACGGACCACAATGTGCGCGAGACGCTCGGTATCTGCGGACGCGCGTATATCGTGAACCAGGGCTCAGTCATTGCGGCCGGAACGGCGGCCGAGATCCTTGCCAACCCCGAGGTTCGTGAGGTGTACTTGGGCCAGGATTTCCGGATGTGACCGCGCCCGGCGGCGCCGTCCCGAGTCTCCCCGCCCGATGCTGAAACCCGCACTGCAGCTCCGCCTCGGCCAACAGCTGACGATGACGCCGCAGCTGCAGCAGGCCATCCGGCTCTTGCAGCTGCCGGCACTGGACCTGCAACAGACGATCCGCGAGGCGCTCGAGCAGAACGTCATGCTCGAGGCCGAGGACGAGTCCGAGGCCGAGCTGCCGCTCGAGGCCGCCGGCGCCACCGGCGAGGCCGACCATGCCGCCCCGGATGCCGCGGATGCCGCGGATGCCGAGCGCGAGGCAGCCGCGGAATCGGACCCCGCCGATGCCGCCGACGACGCCTGGGACGAGGGCGCGGCCTCGCCCGGCACCGATTCGGCCTGGTCCGGCGACGACCGGCCGCAGGAATTCACCGAGCGCGGCGAGACGCTGCAGGAGCACCTCGGCTGGCAGCTGGAGATGGCGCGTCTCGGCCCGCGCGAGCTGGCGATCGGCCGTGCGGTCATCGACGCGATCAACGACGACGGCTACCTGGTCGACTCGCTTGAGGAGGTCGCGGCCGTGCTGCGCCCGGAACTCGAGGCCGAGCCCGCCGAGATCGAGCGCGTGCTCCGGGTCGTGCAGGCCTTCGACCCGGTGGGCATCGGCGCGCGCTCGGTCGCCGAGTGCATCGAGCTGCAGCTGGCGCAGCTCGCCCCCGACACCCCCGGCCTCCCGGCCGCGATCGAGATCGCCCGCCACCACCTGGACCTTGTCGCGACGCAGCAGCTCGCGCTGCTGCGCCGCACGCTGTCCGTCGACGAGGAGGAGCTGTCGCGGGCGCTGGCGCTGGTGCGCTCCTGCCACCCGCGGCCGGGCTCGACGATCCAGCCGACGCAGCCCGACTACATCGTCCCGGACGTGTTCGTGCGCCGCGGCCAGCATGGCTGGGCGGTCGAGCTCAATGCCGGCGCCCTGCCCCGGGTGCGCCTCAACCAGGGCTACGCGGGCCTCGTGACACGCGCCGCCGACCACGCGGTGCTGCGCACCCAGCTGCAGGAGGCGCGCTGGCTGCTGCGCAGCCTCGAGATCCGCAACGAGACGCTGATGAAGGTGGCGCGCTGCATCGTGCAGCGGCAGTCGGCGTTCCTCGACCACGGCGAGGAGTCGATGGAGCCGATGGTGCTGCGCGACGTGGCCGAGGCCGTCGAGATGCACGAGTCGACGATCTCGCGGGTCACGACCGGGAAGTACATGCACACGCCGCGCGGCGTCTACGAGTTCCGCTACTTCTTCTCGAGCCACGTCGCGGCTGCGGATGGTACGGAGATCGCCTCGACGGCGGTTCGGGCGAAGATCAAGAAGCTGATCGCGGGCGAGGATCCGGCCAGTCCGCTGTCGGACAGCCGGATCGCGGAGCTGCTGGCGGCCGACGGCGCGCGCGTCGCGCGCCGCACGGTGGCCAAGTACCGCGAGGCGATGCAGATCGCCCCGTCCAGCGAGCGGCGCCGGGTGCCGGCGCGCTGATCGAGGGAATGACAGGAGAAGGCACATGCAGATGAACCTGACGGGACACCACGTCGAGATCACGCCCCCGCTGCGCAGCTACGTCGAGAAGAAGCTCGACCGGGTGGTGCGCCACTTCGACCAGGTAATCGACGTGCACTGCGTGCTCACGGTCGAGAAGCTGACCCACAAGGCCGAGGCCACGCTGCACGTGCGCGGCAGCAATATCCACGCCGATGCGGCCGAGGAGGACATGTACGCCGCCATCGACGTGCTCGCCGACAAGCTCGACCGGCTGGTCAAGAAGCACAAGGAAAAGCGCGGCGACCACCACGCCGCCGAGGCGCCGCGCGGCCGCCCCTGAGGCGGACCGCGGCCGGCGCGCACCGGCCGCGGGAACGCTCGCCGGCGGCCGAGGCGGGACTTAAGATCGCACCGGACGGGCCACGGCCCGCGGCGCCGGGGGGCGTCCCAGCATGCGACTCGTGATCGTCAGCGGACTGTCGGGTTCGGGCAAGAGCGTCGCGCTCAACATGCTCGAGGACCTCGGCTGGTACTGCATCGACAACATCCCCGCCGGGCTGTTGAACGCCTTCATCTCGCACGCGGTCCGCAGCCCGCAGCCGCTCTACGAGCGCAGCGCCGTGGGGCTCGACGCGCGCAACAACCCCGACGAGATCGCCTCGATCCCGCAGACCGTGCGCGAGCTCAGGCGCAGCGGCATCGAGTGCGAGATCATCTACCTGCAGGCCGAGCAATCGATGCTGCTGCGGCGCTACGGCGAGACCCGCCGGCGCCACCCGCTGGTGCGCGACGGCGTCGACCTCAGGGGGGCGATCGCCGAGGAGCTCAAGCTCCTCGAACCCATCACCTACTCCGCCGACCTCGTGATCGACACCTCGCACAGCAGCGTCCACGAACTGCGCGAGATGATCCGGGCGCGCGTCGAGCAGCGCCGCAGCCGGCGCCTGTCGATCATGTTCCAGTCGTTCGGCTTCAAGAACGGCATCCCGAGCGGCGCCGATTTCGTGTTCGACGCGCGCACGCTGCCGAATCCGTACTGGGTGCCCACGCTGCAGCCGCTCAACGGCCGCGACGCGGCGGTGATCGCGTTCCTCGAGACCGAGCCCGCTGTCAGGTCCCTGCTCGAGGACATCACGACGTTCATCGAGCGGCGCATCCCGCTCTATCTCGAGCACAACCGCGGCTATCTGACGGTCGCGGTCGGCTGCACCGGCGGCCAGCACCGCTCGGTGTACCTGGTCGAGCGCCTCGCGGCGCACTTTGCGGCGCGCTACCCGGGCGTCGTCGCCCGGCACGACTCGCTGGCCACGAACGCCTGAAGCTCGTCGCGCCGCCGCCGCGCATCGGCGTAGCCGAGCGCGATCAGCTCGCGCGTGTAGCCGCCCTCGAACAGCAGGTAGCTGAGCAGCGCGCCGCCCCCGGGGCCGGCGGCGCCCAGCGTGCGCAGCAGCACGCGCAGCGGCCGCGGCATCTCCTGCGCGTGGCGCAGCGCGATGTCGCCGAAGTCCTCGCCCGGGGCCAGCAGCAGCGTCTCGATGTGGCGCAGGCCCTCGCCGGCGTCGCCGGCCGCCGCGATCAGGCGGTTGTCGCGCTCGAGCCGCTCCAGGTCCGCGTGCAGGCCGTCCATGAACAGGGTGTCGAGCATCAGGCCGAAGATCTGGCCGAAGCTCGGCCCGGCCTCGGGCAGGCGCGGGGCGGCGTGCGCCGGCGCCGCCTGCGGGCGCACCCCGATCACCAGCAGCCGGTCGGCCCCGAGCCGGATCGCCGGCGACAGCGGCGCGGTCTGGCGCATCGCGCCGTCGCCGTAGTACTCCGCGCCCATCCGCACCGGTGGGAACAGGAACGGCACCGCCGCACTCGCCATCAGGTGGTCGAGGTCGAGCTCGGCCGGCTCGCCGCGCCGCCACGCGGCGAGCCAGGCGGGCCGCTCGGCCGCCGAGGCGTAGAACGCGACCGACAGCGCCCGCGCGTAGGCCGTGGCGCTGACCGCAAAGGCCTCGAGGTCGCCGTGCTCGATGGCCTGGCGGATGCGCGCGAAGTTGACGTGGCGCTCGAGGAGCTCGCGCAGCGGCCGGTTGTCGAACACCGAGCGCGGCGCCGGCGCCACCCAGCCGCCGGACAGCAGCGCCAGCAGCCAGCGCAGCCCGGCGCGCAGCATGCTGGCGGCGTCGCTGCGAAACACCTGGTCGACGTGGAAGTTGCGCCAGACGCGCTCGAGGTTGACGACCCCGGCGCGGAAGTGGCGCGCGTGGCCGGCGACGACCGCGGCGGTGATGGCTCCGGCCGAGGTGCCGCAGATGATGCGGAACGGCACCGGCCCGTCGCGCGGCGTCAGCTCGGCCAGTGCCTTAAGGACACCGACCTGGTAGGCGCCGCGCGCGCCGCCGCCGGAGAGGACGAGGCCCAGGCGACCGCGGTCCTGGACGGGCGGGGCCCGGAAGGTGGCAGCGTCCGGGAGGGGCGCGGTCATCGTGTCATTATGCCCGCGCCGGGATTACCATCGGCAGCCCGCGCCGCCGCGCCCCTGTCCCGCCGGAGGTCCCCATGACGCCCGCACGCCGCTCGCTGCTCGCCACCCTCCTGGCCACCGCCCTCCTCGCGCTGGCGCCGCTCGGTGCCGCGCTCGCCGGCCCGGAGGCCGGCGACGCCGCGCCCGCCTTCCGGCTGCAGGACCAGGCCGGCCAGTGGCACACGCTCGCCGAGTACCGCGGCAAGTGGCTGGTGCTGTACTTCTACCCCAAGGACAACACCCCGGGCTGCACGACCCAGGCCTGCGAGCTCAGGGACAACATCTTCGCGTTCCGCAAGGCCGGCGCGACGATCCTCGGGATCAGCGTCGACGACGTCGACTCGCACAAGAAGTTCGCCGAGGAGCACAGCCTGCCGTTCACGATCCTCGCCGATCCCACCAAGGAGACCGCCAAGGCCTACGGCGTGCTGGTCAAGATGATGGGCATGTTCGAGCTCGCGCAGCGCGACACCTTCATCATCGACCCGCAGGGACGCATCGCCCGCCACTTCGCCAAGGTCGATCCGAAGGGCCACTCCGAGCGCGTACTCAAGGAGCTCGCGGCGCTGCAGGCGCAGGCGCCCGCGGCCAAGATCGGCGGCTGAGCCGCTTCAGCGGGAATTCAGGACGCGCATCGCCCGGTCGATGCCGGCCAGCGTCAGCGGGTACATGCGGCCCTCGAGCAGCTGGCGCGCCACGCCGATCGAGGGCACGTGCTCCCAGCGCTGCTCCGGCTCGGGGTTGAGCCAGACGTGGCGCGGGTAGGCGCGCTGCAGCCGGCCCAGCCAGACCGACCCCGCCTCGTCGTTCCAGTGCTCGACGCTGCCGCCGGGCTGCAGGATCTCGTACGGCCCCATGGTGGCGTCGCCGACGAACACCAGCCGGTAGTCGGCGCCGTAGGTGCGTAGCACCTCGTGCGTCGGGATGCGCTCGGCGTGACGGCGGCGGTTGTCCTTCCACACCGTCTCGTAGACGCAGTTGTGGAAGTAGTAGTACTCGAGGTGCTTGAACTCGGCGCGCGCCGCCGTGAACAGCTCCTCGCAGACCCGCACGTGGTCGTCCATCGAGCCGCCGACGTCGAGGAACAGCAGCACCTTGATGGCGTTGTGCCGCTCCGGCACGAGCTTGAGGTCGAGCCAGCCGGCATTGCGCGCCGTGGCGTCGATCGTGCCGCCGAGGTCGAGCTCCTCGGCCGCGCCCTCGCGCGCGAAGCGCCGCAGGCGCCGCAGCGCGAGCTTGATGTTGCGCGTGCCGAGCTCGAGCGAGTCGTCGAGGTTGCGGAACTCGCGCCGGTCCCAGACCTTGACCGCGCGCCGCTGGCGCGAGCCGTCCTGGCCGATGCGCACGCCCTCGGGGTTGTAGCCGTAGGCGCCGAACGGCGAGCGCCCGGCGGTGCCGATCCACTTGCTGCCGCCCTCGTGCCGCCCGGCCTGCTCCGCGAGCCGCTCGCGCAGCGCCTGCATCAGGGCCTCGAGGCCGCCGAGCGCCTCGACGCGCGCGCGCTCCTCCTCGCTGAGCTCGAGCTCCGCCATGCGCCGCAGCCACTCCTCCGGCAGCGCGCGCGCGTCGGGCCCCGCGAGCGCCTGCTCGAGGCCGCGGAAGTGCGCGCCGAACACCCGGTCGTAGCGGTCGTAGTGGCGCTCGTCCTTGACGAGAACCGTGCGCCCGAGAACGTAGAAGTCCTCGATCGACAGCGTGCCGAGGCGCGCCTTGAGCGCCTCGAGCAGCGCCAGGAACTCGGTCAGCGAGACCGGCACGCCGGCCTCGCGCAGCATCAGGAAGAAGCGGACCAGCACGGCCCCGGCCGGCTCAGCGCGTGGCGCGCCGGTTCATGAACACGAGCTGCTCGAACAGGTGCACGTCCTGCTCGTTCTTCAGCAGCGCCCCGTACAGGGGCGGGATCGCGGCCTTGCCGTCGGCGCTGCGCAGCGCCTCCGGCGGGATGTCCTCGGCGAGCAGCAGCTTGAGCCAGTCGAGCAGCTCCGAGGTCGACGGCTTCTTCTTGAGGCCCGGAACCTCGCGCAGCCGGTAGAACGAGTCGAGCGCCTCCTTGAGCAGCTCCTGCTTGAGGCGCGGGAAGTGCACCTCGACGATGCGCGCCATCGTCGCGGCGTCCGGAAAGCGGATGTAGTGGAAGAAGCAGCGGCGCAGGAACGCGTCCGGCAGCTCCTTCTCGTTGTTGCTGGTGATGACGATGATCGGCCGGTGGCGCGCCCGCACCAGCTCGCGCGTCTCGTAGACGTAGAACTCCATGCGGTCGAGCTCGCGCAGCAGGTCGTTCGGGAACTCGATGTCGGCCTTGTCGATCTCGTCGATCAGCAGCACCGGCTGCTCCTCGCTCGCGAACGCCTCCCACAGGCGCCCCTTGACGATGTAGTTGCCGATGTCGTGCACGCGCGCCTCGCCGAGCTGCGAGTCCCGCAGGCGCGAGACCGCGTCGTACTCGTACAGGCCCTGCTGCGCCTTGGTGGTGGACTTGACGTGCCACTCGTAGAGCGGCCGGCCGAGCGAGCGCGCGATCTCCTCGGCGAGCTGCGTCTTGCCCGTGCCGGGCTCGCCCTTGATCAGCAGCGGACGGGCCAGCGTCACGGCCGCGTTGACGGCCATCGTGAGGTCGTCGGTCGCGACGTAGCGTTCGGTGCCGGCGAAGCGGATCGTCATCGGGGAGTCCTTGGTCGGCCAGACCGCATCTTAATTGTTCGTCCCCGCCGCCGCGACCGCCTAGACGACCCCGCTTCCGAACGAGCCATAGTAGCTGCCGACGGCCGCGCACGTGGCGGCGACCAGCTCGCGCCCGGCGGCGCTGAGCGCCGGGTGCCAGATGTCGAAGATCAGCACCGCGCGCGGTAGATCGCTGTCGTTGATCGCTTCGTGCTCGATCGTGTCGTCGAATACCAGCGCCCGCCCCGGCTCCCAGCTGCGGCGCTCGCCGCCCACCCGGAACTCGCAGCCGGGTGGCACCACCAGGGGCAGGTGCACGATCAGGCGCGCGTTGTTGACGCCGTGGTGCGGCGGGATGCGCGTGTGCGGCTCGAGGATCGAGAAGACCGCGGTCGGCGCGCAGCCCGGAATCTCGCAGCGCGGCCAGCCGCCGAGCGCCGCCACCGTGCGCGGGCAGCGCGCAATGTGCTCCGGGAACGGCCGCCCCTCGCGCCACAGGAAATAGACGCCCCAGCGGCGCGACTCGTTGAGTTCGCGCCACTGGTCGAGCGGCGCGCCGCGCGGAATGCGCACGTACGGCTCGAGCGTCTCCGGGCCGTCGGCGAGTACCGCCATCAGCTCCTCGCGGATCGCATCGGTCGCCGCCTCCACCTGCGCGAGCCACGGGAACTGCGCCGGGTCGTGGAACTCGACCGCCGCCAGTCCCGGCAGATACAGGAACGACGGCTGCGAGCGGTAGATCGGCGCTTGCTGCAGCAGGATCTCGAGCGAGCGCTCGGCGCGACGGCGCTCGGCCGGCGGATGCCGCGCGCGCAGCGCCGCCAGCCGCTCGTCCAGGAACGCCTCGAGCCTGCGATTGTTCTCGGCGACCACGCGGCGTGCGCCGTCGATGGCCGGTCGCATCGCCGGCGGCACGGCCACGCCCGGCGGGATCGTCCGCAGGGCCTCGCGGTACGCGGCGGCGGCGGCCCGCAGCTCGCCAGTCAGCTCGTGCAGCGAACCCTTCTGCAGCAGCGCGCGCGTGTGCCGCGGCTCCAGCGCCAGCGCGCGCTCGAGCGCCGCCATCTCCTCGGCGCGCTGCCCGAGGCCGCGCAGCGCCGCGGCGAGATTCAGCCAGATCTCGGCCTGGCGAGGGTCCGCCGCCACCGCGCGGGCGAGCAACTGGCGCGCGGCGCCGGCATTGCCCGCCACCAGTTCGCGGCGCGCCAGCGCATTGAGCACCTGCGCATCATCGGGCGCGGCCAGCTGCGCACGCGCGAGCAGCTGGCGCGCCTCGTCGAGGCGGCCGGCGGCTTCCGCGTCCCGCGCCATGTCGATGAGACGGCGAATAGCCGTTGGCGCCGTGACGTCCGTGTCCATGGCGCGTGATGTACCACAGCGCGATCGTCCGTGGCTTAGCGCCGAGCGCCGGGGCCGCCGGTCAGGGCTGGAGCGTCAGCGTGTGCTGCGCCGGGCCCGGCAGGAACGGCGCCGGTGGCTCGCCGTGCGCCCAGCGCTCGTGGCCGGCGCGGTAGTACGGCGACAGCGGGTGGCCGCTCTGCCCGACCGGCATCTCGAAGTACGCCTCCGCCTCGTGGCCCGGCGACACCGCGAAGCGCTCCGAGGCCCCGAAGCTCGGCGCCTGGACGCGCGGCATGTCCTCGTCGCCCGGCAGCGCCTCGTCGGGCACGTCGAGCAGCGCGCCGAGGCCCGGCAGCGCACCCGCCAGCGGGTGGCGGATGCGCGTCGTGTTGAGGCGGCCCCAGCTGCAGTCGGCGAGCCGCGGGCAGTCGGCCTCCACGCCGGCCAGCGTCGCGTCGACGGCCGCGAGCAGGAAGGCGCGCCAGTCGCGGAAGCCCGGCGCCAGCAGGTGCGCCGGCTGCGCCTCGAGCAGCGCCCACAGCGGCCCCTCGAACGAGGCCGGCACCGTGAAGCGAAAGCCCGGGTTGCGCGCGCGGGCGGGCGCGATCAGGGCGAAGAACGTGCGCCGCTCGACCTCGGCGCGGAACGCGCGCACCAGCCGGTAGGCGGCGTCGCCGACGGCGGCATGTCCGGACCAGGTCGACAGCACGCCCCGCAGCTCGGCCCGGCGCGGGTGGTCACGCAGCGCCGCCTCGTCCAGCAGCGCCGCGAGGCGCTCCTTCCAGCGCTCGAGGAACAGCGCCCGGTCGTCGAGCTGCACCGCGAGCGCGTCGCGCGGCGACTGGCGGTCGCCGCGCGCGTCCAGGTCGCCGAGGATCTGGCGCGCGCGCGCGCCGCGATCGTAGCCGCCGTCGCCGATCGTGGCGAGCGCGGCGGCGCCGACGACGCGCGCGTTGGCGGTCGCGATCCGCCCGCCCGGCGGGTCGACGAGCACCGGGCGCGACGCGGCCTCGACCCAGCCGTCGAAGCCGACCTCGGGGTCGGTGGACGGCCGCGGCGCGCGCGTGTCGCCGCGCCGCCGCGGGATCTGGCCGGCGATGGTCCAGGCGATGTGGCCGGCGGCATCCCCGGCGACCAGGTTCTGCGCCGGGATGCCGGCGCGCGCGCCGACCGCGATCGCCTCGGCGATGCTCGCCGCGCGCTCGAGCCCGACGAGTTCCAGGTTGACCGCGGCCGGGTCGTGGGCGGTCCACTCGAGTGCGTAGGCATGGCCGGCGTCGTCGTGCGCGACCACCGGACCCCAGCGCGTGCCGACGACGTCGAGGTCGACCGGCGCGCCGCCGCGCACCTGGATGCGCTCCGTTACGTGGCTGAACGGCTCCGCGCCCGTGGCCGTGCGGTAGCGCGCGGGATCGGTCGGGTCGGGCTCGAGGCGCACCAGTTCCTGGTAGTCGCCGTAGCTGTTGGTGAATGCCCAGGCGACGCGGGTGTTGCTGCCGGTGACGACCGCCGGCGTGCCCGGCAGCGTGACGCCGGTGACGTCGACCTCGGTGCCGACCCGCAGGCGTGCGTGGTACCAGGTGTTGGGCACGCGGATGCCGAGGTGCATGTCGTTGGCGACCAGCGCCGCGCCGCTCGCGCTGCGGCTGCCGGCGAGCGCCCAGTTGTTGCTGCCGCTCGCGAGGCGCGCGCGCGAGCGGTGGTCCGGCGGCTCGAAGTCGAGCGCGCCGACGCGCGCGAGGTCGTACTCGGCCGCGGTCGGCGGCCGCGGCGCATCGCTCAGGCTGCCGTCGAGCGCCGCCTCCCACTCCGGGTCGGCCGCGTACACGAAGCGCGTCGCCGCCTCCGGCAGCGCCGCGGCGATCAGGCCGCGCTCGAGCTTGTCGTGGCCGTCCGGCTCCTGCAGCTGCAGGAACATCGCCAGCACCGCGAGAACCGAGTCCTCGGCGCGCCACGCCTCGGGCTGCGCACGCAGCAGCAGGTACTCGAACGGCCGGGCGCGCAGCGAGGCGAGGCCCGCGTTGACCCCGGCGGCGTAGGACTCGAGCAGCGCCCGCTGCTCCGCCGGCGCACGCGCGAGCGATCGGCGCGCGACGCTGCGGAAGCGGTGCACGCGCAGCTCGCGATCGGTCGCCAGCGTCGCCTCGCCGAGCAGCGCCGAGAGCTCGCCCGCCGCAGCGCGCCGCAGCAGGTCCATCTGGAAGAAGCGGTCCTGGCCGTGCGCGTAGCCGAGCCCGAAGGCGACGTCGGCGCGGTTGCCGCCGCTCACGGTGACGGCGCCCTCGGCGTCGCGCTCGACCGTCACGCGCGCCGCCAGGCTGCGCGAGACCGCGCGCCCGTCGAGCACCGGCAGGCTGGCGCGCAGCGCGAACCACGCCGCCGCGACGGCCAGCACGGCCATCGCGAGCAGCCCGAGGCCCGCGCGCAGCAGCAGTCGTTTCATCGGTGGGTCCGCAGAGGCGCCGCTGCGATCCTCGCGCCTGCGCCGCCCGCTGGCAAGTCGCCGGCCGGCCGCGGGCCGCCGGCGGGCTCCTTCAGGGACGGACCTCGAGGATCTTCATCGAGTTGGTGCCGCCGGAGACGCCCGACAGCTCGCCCTTGGTGACGATGATCTGGTCGCCCGCCGCGCACAGCCCGAGCTCGATCAGGATCAGGAAGATCGTCGGGTACAGGATCTCCGGCGCTGTGTGCGTGACGTCGAACGACACCGGGTAGACGCCGCGGTACAGCGTGACGCGCCGGCGCGTCGACTCGTGGCGCGTGAAGGCGTAGATCGGGATGTCCGAGCGGATGCGCGACATCCACAGCGGCGTCGTGCCGGACTCGGTCAGCGCGACGATCGCCTTCACGTGCAGGTGGTTGGCCGTGTACATCACGGCCATCGCGATGGCCTCGTCGGTGCCGCGGAACTCGCGCGGCTCGACGCGCTGGCGCGTGCGCGAGCCCTGCGTCAGCTGATACTTCTCGGCGCCCTCGATGACCTGCGCCATCGCCTCGACCGCCTTGACCGGGTACTTGCCAACCGCGCTCTCGGCCGAGAGCATCACCGCGTCGGTGTCGTCGAGCACCGCGTTGGCGACGTCGGAGACCTCGGCGCGCGTC
>JAFEDP010000559.1 GCA_018241545.1 Pseudomonadota bacterium | reverse complement strand
ACTGCATGCCCACCTCGGCGCCGCGATCGCCGCGTTGAGCCCGGCCGCGCCCGCGTCGCTGCTCGCCGACCTCGTGCGCGCCGGGCCGGCCGCTCGGCTCGGCGACGAGGAGATCTGCCGCAACCTGTCGATCATCTTCTTCGGCGGGATCTCCACGGTCGAGGCCCTGGTGCTCAACACGCTGTGGGCGTTGGCGCGGTCGCCCGGGGCGCTCGAGCGCGTCCGCGCGGACGCCGACTGCATCGCCGCGGCGCTCGAGGAATCGGCGCGCTGGCGCAGCCCGGTGCAGTCGGCGACCCGTCACGTGGTCGGCGACGTGGAGTTCCGCGGCGTCACGTTCCGTGCCGGGGAGACGGTGAACTGCATGCTCGGGTCGGCCAACCGCGATGCGGAGGTATTCGAGCGGCCCGACGAGTTCGAGCTCGCGCGTCCGAACGCGCGTCGCCACCTCGCCTTTGCGACCGGCGTGCACGCCTGCCTCGGGTTCCAGGTGGCGCGCACCGAGGCGCGGATCGCGCTCGAGGAGCTGCTCGCGGGACTGCCCGGGCTGCGGCTGGACGCCGGGGGCTCCGCGCCACCGCGGGGATCCGAGTTCCACCAGTGCTCCCGCCTCGCGGCCATCTGGCGGGCGGACTGAGGCCCGCGCGGGCAGTGGCGACGGCTACTGGTTCAGCTGAGCGCTGACGAGGCGCCCGCGATGCTCCGGCGGTACCGGACGGCGGCGGAGCCGGCGCCAGAGCCCGTACAGCGCCAGCGCGCCGGTGAGCGCGGCGAGCGTGGCGAAGTACGCCTCGTGACCGTAGGCCCCCATCAGGCTGCTGGCGAGGGTCGGCCCGGCGATCGCGGCTCCGCCGTTGAGGAGTAGCAGCGCGCTGCTCGCGGAGACGATCTGCGCGGCCTCGAGCCGATCGTTCACGTGCGAGATCGCGAGCGAGTACACGGTGAGCACGAGTGCGCTGAACGCGGCGGCGAGCGCGAGGAAGGCGCCACGCGGCAGGTCGGGGATCACCGTGATGACGAGCGCGACCGCCGAGCCCGCGGCGCAGACCACGGCGATGACCGCCCGCCGGTCCACGCGGTCGGCGAGCGCGCCGATCGGGTACTGGGTGGCCGTCGCGGCGAAGATGCTCGCGGCCATGTAGGTGGCGATACCCGTCGTGTCGAGGCCGCGCAGGCGCGCGTAGACCGGCCCGATCGAGAACAGTATCGAGGAGAGGATGCCGGCGACGGCCACGGCGACCACGCCGTAGGGGGAGTCGCGGTACAGGTCGCGGTAGCGGACCCGGCGCGGCACGACGATGGTCGGCGTCGGCTGGTCGGAGAGCGCGATCGGCACGAGCGCGAGCGAGATCAGCGCCGAGACCAGCATGAAGGGTGCCGTGCCGCGGGGATTGGCGAGCGTCAGCAGGAACTGCGCGGAGCCGAGGCCGATGTACAGCACCACCATGTAGATCGCGAGCAGTCGCGCACGATTGGCGCTGGTGGCGCGATCGTTGAGCCAGCTTTCCGCCACGACGTAGATGCCGGCGAAGGCGAGGCCGCACAGCAGGCGCATCGCCGCCCAGGACCACGGCGCGACGAACGTCGCCTGGAACAAGTTGGCTGCGGAGGCGATCGCCGCCAGGGCGGCGAACACGCGGATGTGGCCGACCTTGTGGACCAGCCGCGGCGCCGCGAGCGTGCCGAGCAGGTAGCCGACGTAGTAGCAGGACATCACGATGCCGATCACGGGCGTCGGGAAGCCCTCCAGCGTCCCGCGGACGCCGAGCAGCGTGGCCTGCAGCCCGACGCCGAGCATCAGCACGCCCATGCCGAGCAGGAGCGGCCAGCTGGTCGCGATCGTCTTCTGGATCAAGGGGTCGTCTCGCTGGGACGGCGCACGGCGGGCGGGGCGCGGCCGCGGCGGGGGTCGCCGCGGGTCGCGCCGACATTTTACGGCACGGGTCCGCCACCGTCGTGGCGCTCTCGGACAACCCGCGGTCGCATCCGGTCGACCTTAAGAGTGCCGCCGTGGAGCGCG
>JAFEDP010000558.1 GCA_018241545.1 Pseudomonadota bacterium | reverse complement strand
GGCCGAAGGTCAGCCACGCGCCGCGCCCGCCGACGCTGGCGCTGACGCCGGACTTGGAGAGATTGAGGCGCAGTCCGGGGAGGATCCGCACGCGCCGCTGGAAGCGAAAGCCCATGAGAGCCCCGGGAGTCGGCTGGCGAGGCGGCGAGCATAACGCAGCGCGACGCGAGCGGCGCTAAGCTCTCCCCCTTTCCCGCCGACCGCCGGAGCCGCCATGCCGCCGATCCTGTGCCGCGCCCTGCTCGTGCTGTGCCTCGCCGCCGCCGGAGCCGCGGCCGCCGCCGCGACCCCGGAGCCGATCGCGGGCGTGCGCGAGCTCTACGACGGGGCGATGACGCCGGACCTCGCGGTCAGCACCTTCCGCCACATCGACCGGCTGTTCGCGACGCGCCGCGTCGCGCCGGGCGCCCACGTCCACCCGCTGCCGCCTGCGCCGCGCCGGCTCGGGGCGCTGCACTTCGACTCGCGCGGCCGCCACCTGGACCTCGACGACTACCTCGCGCTCAACCGCGTCGCGGGGCTCCTGGTGCTCAAGGACGGGCGCGTGGCGGCCGAGCTCTACCAGTACGGCAACACGCCTTCCACCCACTGGATGTCGATGTCGATCGCCAAGTCGATCACCTCGACGCTGATCGCCGCCGCGATCCAGCAGGGCCGCATCCGCGGCCTCGACGACCCGGTGACCCGCTACCTGCCGACGCTCGCCGGCAGCGCCTACGAGGGGGTCACGCTGCGCCACCTGCTGACGATGACCTCCGGGGTGCGCTGGAACGAGGAGTACACCGACCCCGGCTCCGACCGGCGCGCGCTGCTCGAGGCGCAGATCGCGCAGCGTCCCGGGGCGGCGCTGGCGCTCATGGCGCGACTGCCGCGCGCCGCGGCGCCGGGCACGGTCAACAACTACAACACCGGCGAGACGCTGGTCGCGGGCGAGGTGGTGCACGCCGCCACCGGCCGGCACCTCGCCGACTACCTCGCCGAGCGCATCTGGCGCCGCTACGGCATGGAGTCGGACGCGACCTGGTGGCTGGACGCGCCGGATGGCATCGAGATCGCCGGCAGCGGCTTCAGCGCGACGCTGCGCGACTACGGCCGCTTCGGCCAGTTCTTCCTCGACGGCGGCGTCGCCGGCGGCGAGGCGATCCTGCCGCCCGGCTGGACCGCGAGCGCCGGCCGGCCGCAGACGCTCGCCGACGGCAAGCGGCTCGAGTACGGCTACTTCTGGTGGCCCGCGGCCGGCGAGGCGTTCTACGCCGAGGGCATCTTCGGCCAGTTCCTCTACCTCGACCCGCGCGAGCGCCTCGTGATCGTGGTGCTGTCGGCCCGCTCCAAGCCGGTCGGCATGGACGTGGTCGACGACCAGGACTTCTTCGCCGCGGTCGCGGCCGCGCTGCGCTGAGCGCCGCGCGGCCGCGCGCCCTCAGGGGGCCGCGGGCTCGGCCGCCGGGTAGACGACGCCACCCTTCATGACGAAGCGCACGTGCTCGAGGCGCGTGACGTCGGCGAGCGGGTCGCCGGCGACCGCGACGATGTCGGCGAGCTTGCCGGGCTCGACGGTGCCGAGCCGGTCGGCCCAGCCGAGCAGTTCCGCCGCGTGCACGGTCGCCGCGCGCAGCGCCTGCTCCGGCGTCATGCCGAAGCGCACCATCCAGCCGAACTCGACCGCCGGGTTGATGCGCCAGTCGAAGCCGCCGACGTCGGTGCCGAAGGCGATCCGGACGCCCGCCTTGAGCGCGCGGCGGAAGGTCTGCTCGTGGATGCGGCGCATCTCGAGCCACTGGGTCGCGCCCTCGCGGGCGCGGCCCTCGGCCACGTACTCGCCGACGTAGATCGTCGGCACGTACCAGATGCCCTTCTGCGCCATGGTCCGCAGGTCCTCGTCGGCGATGTAGTTGCCGTGCTCGATCGAGTCGACGCCGGCCTCGACGGCGTTGTGCACGCCGTAGAGCGCCATCGCGTGCGCGGCGATGCGATGGCGCTGCCGGTGGGTCTCGTCGACCGCGGCCCGGAGCTCCTCGAGCG
>JAFEDP010000557.1 GCA_018241545.1 Pseudomonadota bacterium | reverse complement strand
GCCGCGCCGCCCGCCTGACATGGCCGCGGCGCCGGTCTGGTTCCCGGCCTGGGTCGGACTCGGCAGCAACCTCGACGACCCGCCCCGCCAGCTCGACGCCGCCATCGCGGGCCTGGGCCGGCTGCACGACACGCGCCTGGTCGCGACCTCGCGCCGCTACTGGACCGCGCCGGTCGGGCCGCAAGACCAGCCGCGCTTCCTCAATGCCGCGGCCGCCCTGGTGACGCGCCTCGACGCGCCGCAGCTGCTCGCCGCGCTGCGCGCGCTGGAGGCCGAGCTCGGCAAGCGGCCGCCCGCGGTGCGCTTCGGTCCGCGCTGCATCGACCTCGACCTGCTCGCCTACGACGCGCTGACGCTGCGCAGCGAGGCGCTCGAGCTGCCGCACCCGCGCCTGCACGAGCGCGCGTTCGTGCTGTATCCTCTTTGCGAACTCGCGCCCGACGTGTGGATCCCCGGGCGCGGCCGGGTGGCCGCGCTCAAGGCCGCGGTCGCGGGTGACGGTCTGTCGCCGCTGTGACCCAGGACGCGTGAGCACCGCCCCCGCACCGCCTTCGCCCGCCTTCGCCCACCGCTATGTCGTCATCGAGGGGCCGATCGGCGTCGGCAAGACCAGCCTCGCGCAGCGGCTCGCGGGCCAGTACGGCGCCGAGCTCGTGCTCGAGCGCGCCGAGGAGAACCCGTTCCTCGAGCGCTTCTACCGCAGTCCGCGCACCGGCGCCTTCCCGGCGCAGCTGTTCTTCCTGTTCCAGCGCGCCCGGCAGATGCAGCAGCTGCGCCAGAGCGACCTGTTCGCGCCGCTGCGGATCGCCGACTTCCTGCTCGAGAAGGACCGGCTGTTCGCGCGGCTGACGCTCGACGACGAGGAGTACGCGCTCTACGAGCAGGTCTACGAGCGCCTCGCCATCGATGCGCCGGTGCCGGACCTGGTCGTCTACCTGCAGGCGCCGGCCGACGTGCTGCAGGAGCGCATCGCGCGGCGCGGCATCCGCTACGAGCAGGGCATGGAGCGCGAGTACCTGGAGCGCCTGGTCGACGCCTACACGCGCTTCTTCCACCTCTACGACGCCGGGCCGCTGCTGATCGTCAACGCCGCCGAGGTCGACTTCGTCGGCAATGACGCGCACTTCGCGCAGCTCGAGGCCGAGATCAACCGCCCGCGGCGCGGACGGCACTACTTCAACCCGTACCGGGGCTGACGTGGAATCCGTCACCCGCATCCAGTCGGTCCGCGAGCGGGTTGCGGAGTGGCGGCGCGCGGGCCAGGGCATCGCGCTCGTGCAGACGATGGGCTGCCTGCACAAGGGGCACGCGGCGCTGATCGCCGAGGCCCGCCACCGGGCGCCGCGCACCGTGGTCAGCGTGTTCGTCAACCCGCTGCAGTTCGGGGGCGACGAGGACTTCAGCCGCTACCCGCGCACCATCGAGCACGACCGCGCGCTCGCCGAGGAGGCGGGCGCCGACCTCGTGTTCGCGCCCACGACCTTCGAGATCTTCCCCAGCGGCTTCGAGCGTTCGACGCGCGTCGACGTGCCGGAGCTGTCGCGGATCCTCGAGGGCCAGTCGCGGCCGAGCCATTTCGAGGGCGCGGCCACGATCGCGACCAAGTTCCTGCAGATCATCCAGCCCGACGTCGCCGTGCTCGGCGAGAAGGACTACCAGCACCTCGTGATCGTGCGCCGCCTGGTGGCGGACCTGTGCATGCCGGTCGAGGTGGTCGCGGTGCCGGTGGTGCGCGACCACGACGGATTGGCCTACGGCGCACGCAACCGGCTGCTGCTGCCGCGCGAGCGCAACCTCGCGCCGCGCCTGTACGAGGCCTTGAAGCACGCGCGACGGCGACTCGGCGAGGGGGAGCGCGACTTCGCGGCCCTGCAGGAGCAGGGCCTGCGCGAGGTCGAGCGCGCGGGGCTCGTGCCCGACTACTTCTCGATCCGGCAGGCCGGTGACCTGCTGCCGCCGCGCTTCGAGACCCGCGAGGTGGTGGTGCTTGCCGCTGCGCGGCTCGGCGCGGCGCGGCTCGTC
>JAFEDP010000556.1 GCA_018241545.1 Pseudomonadota bacterium | reverse complement strand
CCGACGGTCGCCTGGCGTGGACCGGCGGCGTTACCGAGGTGGAGGGGGCCGGTGGCGGCGGTCTCGTGCCCTGGGCCCTCGTCACCGGGCTCGGCACCGACGCCGAGCTGGGCGGCAGCGCGTTCGTCACGCGCGTCGAGACGGCGCGCTTTCGGCTGGACTCGGGCGGCGTCGCGCTCGGCTGGCACGACCGGCTCGAGGTCTCCTACGCGCGCCAGTCGCTCGACGCCTCGGAGGTGATCCCCGGCCTCACGCTGCGGACCGACACCGTGGGCCTCAAGCTGCGCCTCGCGGGGGACGCGGTCGCCGACCAGGATCGCTGGCTGCCGCAGATCGCGGCGGGTGCGCTGTACCGGCACTCGCGCGACTACGACGGCGTGCCGCAGGCGCTCGGTGCACGCCGCGCCGACGGCCTCGACCTGTACGTCGCGGCGACCAAGGTGCTGCTCGGGGCGCTCGCCGGCCGCAACGTGCTGCTCGATGCGACGCTGGTGCGCAGCGAGGCCAACCAGCTCGGGCTGCTCGGCAGCGGTGGACCCGCCGCCGCGCGCTGGCGTCCGGCGGTGAGCGCCGGCGTGTGGCTCGCCGACTCGCTCCTGGTCGGCGCCGAGTACCGCGCCAAGCGCGGCACGCTGGACGCACCGCCCGAGGGCGATGCGCACGACCTGTTCCTCGCCTACGGACCGACCAAGCACCTGAGCCTCGTGCTCGCCTACGCCGACCTCGGCCCGGTGGCCGGGCAGGGGATCGAGCGCGGCCCGTACCTGTCGGTCGCTGTCGCGTTCTAGGCCGCCGCGGCGGGGCGCGCGCGCCCGCCGCGGACCACCGTGTGGCAGGCGCCGGGGCCGAGCCAGTAGCCGAGCTCGCGCGGGTGCGCGAGGTCCCACAGGCAGAAGTCGGCGCGCTTGCCGGCCTCGAGCGTGCCGCGCGAGGCGCCGAGCCCGAGCGCCCGGCCCGCCTCGCGCGTGACCGCGGCGAGGCCTTCGGCCGCGCCGAGCCCGAACTGGGCGCGCGCCAGCGCGAGCGCGACCGTGAGCGAGGTGCACGGCGAGGTGCCGGGGTTGAGGTCGGTGGCGACCGCGAGCGGCACGCCGGCGGCGCGCAGCGCCGCCACCGGCGGGCGCTGCGACTCGTTGAGCAGCAGGAACGCGCCCGGCAGCAGCACCGCGACCGTGCCGCTCGCCGCGAGCGCCGCGACCCCGGGTGCGCCGGTGTACTCGAGGTGGTCGGCCGACAGCGCGCCGAACTTGGCGGCGAGCGCGGCGCCGCCGCCGTCGGAGAGCTGGTCGGCGTGCACCTTGACGGCGAGACCGTGCTCGCGCGCGGCGCCGAGCGCCCGCGCGCACTCCGCGGGCGTGAACGCGATGGTCTCGCAGAACACGTCCACGGCGACCGCGAGCCGCGCGCGAGCGACCTCGGGGATGAGCTCGCGCACCACGCGGTCGACGTAGCCGGCGCGGTCGGCGGCGAACTCGGGCGGCAGCGCGTGCAGCGCGAGCAGCGTCGGCACCACCTCGACGTCGAGGCGCTCGCCGACGAGCCGCGCCGCCTCGAGGAGCTTGAGCTCGCCCTCGACGTCGAGGCCGTAGCCGGACTTGACCTCGAGCGTGGTGACGCCGTCCGCGAGCAGGCGCCGCGCGCGCGGCAGTGCCGCCTCGGCGAGTTCCGCGGCGCTCAGGTCGCGCGTGTGGCGGACGGTCGAGCGGATGCCGCCGCCGGCGGCGGCGATCGACGCGTAGCTCGCCCCCTGCGCCCGCAGGTCCGCATCGAGCGCGCGGTCGCCGCCAAAGACGAGGTGGGTGTGGCAATCGACGAGCCCGGGCGTGGCGAGGCGGCCGCCGCCACTGTGGACGCGTCGGGCGAGGGTCGCGGCGGGGCCGGGCAGGGCGGGGGCCGGGCCGATCCAGGCGATGCGACCGTCGTGCACGGCGAGCGCCGCCGACTCGACGAGCCCGAAGCCGTCCCCGCCGGGGGTCACGGTCGCCGCCCGGATGTCGACCCACAGCTCGTCCCACACCGCCGCACCCCTTG
>JAFEDP010000555.1 GCA_018241545.1 Pseudomonadota bacterium | reverse complement strand
CCCGGCGCGCGACGCCGGTGCCGCTCCGTCTTTGAGGGGTCTGGACAGGAGTCGGTTCTCATGGCGACAGAGCAACAAACCGGATTCATCCGCCGCAGCTGGCAGGCGCTGCGCCGGCCCAGCGTCAAGTACTCGATGCTGTCGCTGCTCGCGGTCGGCTTCGTGGCCGGCATCCTCTTCTGGGGCGGCTACAACACCGGCATGGAGGCGACCAACCGCCTCGAGTTCTGCATCGGCTGCCACGAGATGCGCGACAACGTCTACCGCGAGTACCAGTCGACGATCCACTACTCGAACCGCACCGGCGTGCGCGCCATCTGCTCCGACTGCCACGTGCCGAAGGACTGGAGCCACAAGTTCGTCCGCAAGATCAAGGCGAGCGCGGAGGTCTGGGGCAAGATCACCGGCATCGTCGACAGCAAGGAGAAGTTCGAGGCCCGGCGCATGACGCTCGCGACCAACGAGTGGAACCAGATGAAGGAGACCGACTCGCGCGAGTGCCGCAACTGCCACTCCTTCACCGCGATGGACGCACGCAAGCAGCGGCCGAAGGCACAGGAGAACCACGCCCAGGCGCAGAAGGTCGGCAAGACCTGCATCGACTGCCACAAGGGCATCGCGCACCTGCTGCCGCGCGAGTACGCGGTCGACGAGGAATAGGCCGAGCGGGCCGCGCCGCCGCGACGGGCGGCGCCGGCGCGATCGCCGTCGAGCAAGGCCGGCCGTTGCCGGCCTTTTGCTGTGGCGCGCCGGCGGTCCCCGGCCAGGATCGGGTCTGATGCGCGACCGGCCGCCGGACGGGCTCCTGGCCGCGCCGGCGGGCCACGTGGCCGACGCCGCCCGGCCGGCCAGGGCGGCCCTGCCCCGTCCGTCGCGCTCCTGCAGCGCCAGAGGCGCCACAGCCCCCCGCTCGCAGCGCCCGCAGCCACGGCCTTGCCGGTCGCGCGGGGCGACTGCCGCGGCGGCCGTGGGGGCTGCAGCGGGCGCTCGCCGATGCAGCGATCGAGTGAGGACCTGCGACGGAGACGGCGGGTCCGGGACCACGCCTCTCAGGAGGACCGGCGGGACCCGCCCTCGGCGCTGGCGGTCTCCGGGCTCATCGCTGCGGCCACCCGCTCGGACGGGTGCAGCGCTGCGGGAACGCCCGTGACCGGGCAGCCCGCGACCGCGCCCCGCCGGCACCCGCGGCGCCGTGCGCGCCGCAGGCCGGCCGGCTACTCCTCGCCGGCCTTCGCCGTCGTCTCGGTCTTGCCGAACTTGTACGTGAAGCTCAGCGACACGAGGTTGACGTTGTACGTGCCCGCCGGTGCGCCGAGCGACAGCAGGTTCGTGACCGTGGCGGGCCCGACGTTGTCGAGCGCCCAGTCGTCGGTCACGTAGTTCTGGTAGGCGTAGCGCAGCCGCAGCTTGAGCGCCTTGCTGACGTTGTAGCCGAGCGTAGCGCTGGCGTTGTCGTAGCGGGTGCGCAGCTGCGGGAACGCCGCCAGCACGCCCACGGCGCCGACGCCCGTGTCGCCGGCCGACATCGCGTGCGCGTAGTCGAGGTTGAGCTCCCAGGCCTTGCGCACGTAGTGCACGCCGGCGCCGGCGTTCCAGTAACGGTCCTCGACCGCCGCCTGCCACAGCGACGAGGCCGAGCTGAACTCCCCGGCCTGCAGCGTCTTGCGGACCTGGTAGCCGCCGTCGCCGTAGAAGGACAGCGAGGGCTTGGGCGCCCAGCTCGCCGTCGCCCCGAGGCGGCGCTCGGTACCGGACAGCAGGCCGAGCTGCGAGCGGCGGTACTCGTCGTTCGCAAACAGCCCCTGCAGCGCGATCGAGACCTTCTCGGTCGGCGCCCAGGTCGAATCCAGCTCGAAGAAGTCGCGGTCGCGGTTCGACAGGTTGTAGATCGCGATCAGCGGGTTCTCGTTGACCGGCAGCAGGCTGAGGTCGATGCCGCGCGCCTGGCGGTGGGCGGCGCCGCCCTTGAGCGTGACGCTGAGCTTCGCGGTCGGCGTCAGCTTCAGCCGCCCGTAGGTGCGCCCGTCCTCGGT
>JAFEDP010000554.1 GCA_018241545.1 Pseudomonadota bacterium | reverse complement strand
GCGGCCGCGGAACTCGAGCGGGATGGCGTTGAGCTTGGAGCGCACCGACTTCTGGCGCTCCTCCTGCCCCGGCATGATGAAGGTGCGGCCGATGTAGCGGTTCTTGACGAAGCCCTCGCGGTACTCGAGCCCGAGGTCGAGCGCGAGCTGCATGGCGCTCGTGCGGCTGGTGTCGGGGATCGGGATCACGACGTCGATGTCGTGGTCGGGCCGCAGGCGCTTGATCTTGTCGGCGAGCTTCTCGCCCATGCGCATGCGCGCCTTGTGCACCGAGATGTTGTCGATGATCGAGTCGGGACGGGCGAAGTAGACGTACTCGAACACGCAGGGCGTGTGCCGCTCGGTGGGCGCGCACTTGGCGCTGTGCAGTCCGCCGGCGAGGTCGATGTAGACGGCCTCGCCCGGCTCGACGTCGCGCACCAGCTCGAAGCCCACGAGGTCGAGCGCGACCGACTCCGAGGCCAGCATCCACTCGGTGCCGCGCGCAGTGATGCGCCGCCCGAGCACCAGCGGACGGATGCCGTTCGGGTCGCGGAAGCCCACGATGCCGTGGCCGATGATCAGCGCCACGACCGCGTAGCCGCCGCGCACGCGCCGGAACAGGCTGGCGAGCGCCTGGAACAGCTGCTCGGGCTTCAGGTGCGCGGCGCCCTGGCGCTGCAGCTCGCTCGCCAGGATGTTGAGCAGCGCCTCGGAATCCGAGCTGGTGTTGAGGTGGCGCCGCTCCTCGCGCCACAGCGCCTGCCCGAGGTCGCCGGCGTTGGTGAGGTTGCCGTTGTGCGCGAGCCCGATGCCGTAGGGCGCGTTGACGTAGAACGGCTGCGCCTCCGCCGCGGCGTCGCAGCCGGCGGTCGGGTAGCGCACGTGGCCGATGCCCACCGTGCCCTTCAGCTGCAGCATGTGGCGCTGGTGGAACACGTCGCGCACGAGGCCGGAGTCCTTGCGCAGGAACATCTCGTCGCCGTCGCAGGTCATGATGCCGGCGGCGTCCTGGCCGCGGTGCTGCAGCACGGTCAGCGCGTCGTAGATGCGCTGGTTGACCGGGGACTGGCCGACGATGCCGACGATGCCGCACATGGCCTTATCCCTGCCCGGCGCCGGGCGCGAAGTTGTAGGCGTCGCCGTCGAGCGCGCGGTGCGCGAGCCGGCGCGTCTCGCCGGCGTAGCTCTCGAGCCAGCCGGCCACGGTGACGGCATAGGGGGCGAGGCGCGAGTGCCGCCACCACGGCTCGTGCTCGAGCCTGAGCGTCTGGCCGAGCAGCGCGCCGAAGCCCACCAGCACCACGCCGCGCGTGAGGCCGAACAGCACGCCGAAGAAGCGGTCGAAGAGGCTGAGGCCGGCGGCGGTGCGCGTCAGCCACGACAGCAGCGCCCCGGCGAGCGCGCCGATCAGCAGCACCACCACCATCACGATGCCGCGCGCCACCCAGGCCTTCTGCTCCGGCGTCTCGAGCAGCCCGCCGAGGTAGGGGTGCAGGAACCCCGAGAACCGCCAGGCGACCCAGATCGCCACCAGCCAGGACAGCAGCGCCACCGCCTCGCGCACGAAGCCGCGCACGCCGCCGACGATGACCGACAGGCCGACCACGGCGACGATGATGAAGTCTGCGCCCTGCATCCCGACCGCCGGCATCCGCGACTGCCGAGGCAGCCAGAGCCTTGATTTTAGCCGAAACCCACCCCCACCACACATGCCGAGCCCGTCACGTTCGCGGGCGGCGAACCTGCGCGGCGGCGCGGTTCAGGGCTGCGGCACGACCGTGCCGTGGTGGCCGTCGTGCGCGAGCCGCGCCGCCACCGCCTCGGCGCGGGCCCGGTCCTGCTCGGGTCCCACGCGCACGCGGTACAGCACCCGCCCGCTGCCGCGGAACTCGGACACGAACGCCCGGTAGCCCTTGGCACGCAGGCCCTTGGCGAGCCCCTCGGCGTTCTCGCGGCTCGTGAAGCTGCCGAGCTGCACCGCCCAGCCCTCGGCGCCGGCCGAGGGCGGCGCCGGCCGTGGCGCGGCGGCGGCCGGGGCGGCGGTGCCCGGGGCG
>JAFEDP010000553.1 GCA_018241545.1 Pseudomonadota bacterium | reverse complement strand
GCGACGGCCCCGGAACCTGCGTCCTCGAGCGCTGCGAGAGCGTGCCGATCGAGCGTGGCGCGCCGCCCGAAGCCGTGGCGCGCGCACTGCAGGCCCTCGGGCTGCCGCGGGTGCCGGCGAGCACGGTGCTGCGCCCCGAGGACTACCAGCTGGCGCTCGTCGAGGCGCCGGACGTGCCGCCCGCCGAGCTGCGCGCGGCGATGCGCTGGCGGCTGCGCGATGCCATCGACTTCAGCGTCGAGGACGCCGTCATCGACGTCATCGACGTGCCGAGCCAGGGCCGCGGCGGCCAGGGCCGCATGCTGTACGCCGTGGCCGCGCGCCGCCCGGCGGTCGAGCGCCACGCGGCGCGCCTCGCCGGCCTCGCCTTCGACGTCGTCGACGTGCCGGAGCTGTGCCTGCGCAACCTCGCCGCGCTCGTGCCCGGGGCCGAGCGCGGCGTGGCGCTGCTGCACCTCGGCGAGCTCGCCGCCACCGTGGTGCTGGTGCGCGGCCGCACCTTCTACTTCGCGCGGCAGATGGACCTCCAGGCGACGCTGCGCTACGCGCTCGGGGCGGGCCCAAGCGTCGAGGGGCGCGTCGACTCGACCGGCGTCGTGCTCGAACTGCAGCGCTCGCTCGACTACTACGAGCGCCACTTCGACCAGCCGCCGATCACCCGCATCGCGATCGCGCCGGCCGGCACGCGCGCCGCCGCGCTCGCCGAGGACCTCAGCCGCGAGACGGGACTGACGGTCGAGGCGTTCGATCTCAATGCCCTGCTCGAGTGCGCGCAGCCGGTCGACCCGGCCGCCCAGGCCACGACGCTGCTCGCGGTCGGTGCCGCGCTGCGCGAGGAGCACCGCAGCCTCTGAGCGCCCCATGGAACAGCAGGTCAACCTCTACCAGCCGATCCTCGGCGCCGAGAAGCGGCTGTTCTCGGCCAGCGCGATCGCGCTCGGCTTCGCGCTGCTCGTCGTCTGCCTCGGGGCGCTCGCCGGCTATGCCGCCTGGCGCGGCGCGCGCGTCGACGCCGCGGTCGCGCGCCTCGAGCGCGAGCAGGCGGCGCAGCTCGCGCTCGCCGAGCGCGCGGCCGCTACGCTGCGCCCGCGCGAGAGCCTCGCCCAGCTCGACGCGGCTGCCACGTCGCTGACGGCCGAGATCGCCGCGCGCGAGAGCGCGCTCGCGGTGATCCGCAGCGGCGCCGCGACGCCGGGTGGCGGCTTCGCGGCGCGCCTCGAGTCGCTCGCCCGCCGCCAGGTCGAGGGCCTGTGGCTGCGCCGCATCGCGCTCGCCACGGGCGACGGCCGTCTCGCCTTCGAGGGCGCGAGCGTCGACCCCGGACTCGTGCCCGCCTACCTCGCCGCGCTCGCCGCCGAGCCCGCGCTCGACGGCACGCGCTTCGACCGCATCACGATCCGCCGCGCCACGGCCGAGGAGGCGCCGGCACGCACCGTGTTCGAGCTCGGCGCGCCGGGCCTCGAGCCGCCGGCGCCGGAGAAGCGGCCATGAGCGCGCTGCGCGACCTGGCGGCGCGGGCTCGGCCGCTCGCCGAGCGGCTCGACCGGCTGTCGCTGCGCGAGCGGGCGCTGGTCTTCGGCGCCGGCGTGGCCCTGATCTACGTGGCCTGGCAGGCGCTGCTGATGGACCCGATCGCCCGGCGCGCGCGCGGCGCCGAGCAGCGGCTCGTCGAGATCCGCCGCCGCGGCCAGCTGGCCGACGAGGCCGGCCTCGCCGCCTCGCAGGACCCGGCGATCGCCGCCGCCGCCCGCAATCGCGCCCTCGACGGCCGCCTGCATGCGCTCGACGCCGAGCTCGCCGAGGCCGCGCGCGGCTACGTCGCGCCGGAGCGCATGGCCGAGCTGCTGCGCGAGCTGATCGCCGGGCAGCAGGGACTGCGCCTCGTGAGCCTCCGGAACCTGCCGCCGGTCAGCCTGTCGCACCCGGGTGCGGCGAGCGCCGCCGACGCGACGGTCGCCGGCGCCGCGGCGGCGCCCGCCGACCGTGGGCCATTCCTGCACCCGGTCGAGCTCGTGGTCGAGGGCGACTACCTGAGCG
>JAFEDP010000552.1 GCA_018241545.1 Pseudomonadota bacterium | reverse complement strand
GGGGCGCTGCTGGCCGCGGCCGGCTCCGCGCCGTCGACCGGGCCCATCTCCGCGACGAGCGCGTCGATCTCGGCGCGGCTGACCACCGTCTTGTGCGGGCCGAGCACGCGGTCGCACTTGTCGGCGATCGCCTGCTCGATGTCGGCGAGGATCTCGGCGGCATCCGGGTTGCCGGTGAGCGCACGCGCCGAGTCGGCGAGGTAAGCCGACAGCACCGCGTGGGCGTCGTCCTCGAGCTGGTAGGCCCGGCCGCCGAGGCTCACCGTGATGACCTGTCGCATGTCAGCTCCCCAGCTCGCAGATGGTCTGATTGAGGCGCGCCCAGTAGGCATCGAGCTCGGCCAGCTGCGCCCGGCCGGCGTCGGTCAGGCGGTAGTACTTGCGCGGCGGGCCGGCGTCCGACTCCTGCCAGCGGTACTCGACGAGGCCCTCGCGCCGCAGCTTGCTGAGCAGCGGGTAGAGGGTGCCTTCCTGGGTCGCGAATTCGGTGCCGGCGAGGCGCCGCAGGATGTCGGCCACGTACACGGAGGAGCCGCTGACGATCTTGAGCACCAGGAACTCCAGGAGTCCCTTGCGCAGCGGCGCGAGCTTGTGGTCGCTATCCATGGTCCCTTCAGCTACCTTGTGGAGAAAAGGTACCAGATTGGGCCAAAGCTTGCAATCCCCCGGTCCGCACCGACCTTCGGTGTCGGGCGAGGGCGGACGGCCGTGTGCCGTCGCCCGGGGTCTATACTCCGGATCCGGGCGCAAGCCCCTGATCCGGCGGGAGGGAACCGTGACCTGGTGGGGCTGGATCGTCTCCGGGACCGTGCTGCTGGCCGCCGAGCTGGCGCTCGTCGATGCCCAGTTCTACCTCGTGCTGGTCGGGTCGGCGGCGATCGCGACCGGGCTCGTGGTGCTGGCGCTGCCGGTGCTGCCCGAATGGGCCGCGTGGGGCGCCTTCGCGGCCGTCGCGCTCGCGCTCACGGCGGGCTTTCGCGCGCGCCTCTACCGCTACCTGCGCGGGCGGCTGCCCGAGGTCGGCACCGACCCCGTGGGCGGCACGCTGACGCTGCCGGCGGCGCTCGCGCCGGGCGCGAGCTGCCGGGTCGAGTACCGCGGCAGCACCTGGACCGCGCGCAACGACGGCGAGGCTCCGATCGCCGCCGGCGCCGTCGCACGCGTGATGCGCGTGCAGGGCCTGACGCTGTCCGTCCGTCCCGACGCCTGACCCCGAAGGAATCCCATGTACGCCTCGATCGTCTCCATCCTCATCGCCGTCCTGGTCGTGATCGTGATCGTGCGCACGGCGGTGGTCGTGCCGCAGCAGAGCGCCTTCGTGATCGAGAGCCTCGGCAAGTACAGCCGCACGCTGTCGGCGGGCTTCCACATCCTGATCCCGTTCGTCGAGCGCGTCGCCTACCGCCACAGCCTCAAGGAGCAGGCGATCGACGTCGCCGAGCAGGTGTGCATCACGCGCGACAACGTCCAGGTCGCGGTCGACGCGGTGCTCTACATGCAGGTGCTCGACCCGCATCTCGCCTCCTACGGCATCACCAACTACGCCTTCGCGATCTCGCAGCTCGCGCAGACGACGCTGCGCAGCGAGATCGGCAAGATCGAGCTCGACAAGACCTTCGAGGCGCGCGGGCTGATCAACGCCAACGTCGTGGCCGAGCTCGACAAGGCCTCGGTGGTCTGGGGCGTGAAGGTGATGCGCTACGAGATCAAGAACATCACGCCGCCGAAGGACGTGCTGTCGGCGATGGAGAAGCAGATGCGAGCCGAGCGCGAGAAGCGCGCGGTGATCCTGACCTCCGAGGGCGATCGCGACGCCAAGATCAACCAGGCCGAGGGCGAGAAGCAGCGCGTGATCAAGGCCTCGGAGGCCACCAAGCAGCAGCAGATCAACGAGGCCGAGGGCCAGGCGGCGGCGATCCTCGCGGTCGCCGCGGCCACCGCCGAGGGGCTGCGCCAGGTCGGCGCCGCGCTCAGCGACCGCGGCGGGCTCGAGGCGATGCAGCTGCGCATCGGCGAGGAGTACGTGCGTCAGTTTGGCAAGATCGCCA
>JAFEDP010000551.1 GCA_018241545.1 Pseudomonadota bacterium | reverse complement strand
CCCACGTTGGGGATGCCCAGCGCGAACAGAAACTTCGCCAACGTCGTCTCACGGCTGGCAGCGATCGCCGCCACCAGCTTCGCGGCGCTCTTCTCGCCCATGCGCTCGAGTTCCGCCAGGCGCTCGGCCGTCAGCTCGTAGAGGTCTGACGCATCCTGCACCAGCCCCGCGTCGACCAACTGATCGACCACCTTGTCGCCCAGGCCCTCGATGTCCATCGCACGACGGGCCGCGAAGTGCTTCAGAGACTCCTTGCGCTGCGCGGGGCACACGAGGCCGCCGGTGCAGCGCGCCACCGCCTCGCCCTCGACGCGGCGCACGTCGGAGCCGCACACCGGGCAGTGGCTCGGCAAACGCGGTACCTGCGTGTGGGCGGGCCGCCGCTCGACGATGACGCGTACGACTTCCGGGATCACGTCGCCGGCACGGCGGATGATGACCGAGTCGCCGACGCGCACGTCCTTGCGGTGCAGCTCGTCGACGTTGTGAAGCGTCGCGTTGCTGACCGTGACGCCGCCCACGAACACCGGCTCGAGCCGCGCCACCGGGGTCAGCGCCCCGGTACGTCCGACCTGCCATTCGATGTCCCGTACCGTCGTCATCTCCTCCTCGGCCGGGAACTTGTGGGCGATCGCCCAGCGCGGCGCGCGCGCCACGAAGCCGAGGTCGCGCTGCTGCGTCAGCGCGTCCACCTTGTAGACGACGCCGTCGATCTGGTACGGGAGCGATGCCCGGCGCTCGCCGATGCGCCGGTAGTAACCCAGCAGTCCGTCCACGCCGCGCGCGAGGCGCACCTCCGGGCTCGTGCGCAGCCCCCAGCCGCGCAGCGCAGCGAGCACCTCGCTGTGCTTTGGCGGCAGCTCGCCGCCCTCGACCACCCCGATTCCGTAGAAGTAGATCTCGAGCGGCCGGGTCGCGGTGATCCGCGGATCCAGCTGGCGCAGGGCGCCGGCCGCGGCATTGCGCGGGTTGACGAAGGTCTTCTCGCCGCGGGCCTCGAGCTCGGCGTTCATGCGCTCGAAGCCCTTGATCGCCATGAAGACCTCGCCGCGCGCCTCGAGGACCCGCGGCCAGCCGCGGCCGTGGAGCTTCAGCGGCACGCTGCGCAGCGTGCGCAGGTTCGCGGTGACGTCCTCGCCCCGCAGGCCATCGCCGCGGGTCGCACCGACCCTGAGCTCGCCGTCCTCGTACAGCAGCCCGACCGCGAGCCCGTCGAGCTTCGGCTCGCAGCTGTACTCGACATCGCCCTCGATTTCCAGCCGCTCGCGCACGCGCCGGTCGAAGTTGGCGATGTCCTCGTCCGTGAATGCGTTGTCGAGCGACAGCATCGGCACGCGGTGCTCGACTTCGCCGAAGTCCCGCGCCGGCTCGCCGCTGACGCGCTGCGTCGGCGAGTCGGGGCTGACGAGCTCGGGGTGGGCGGCCTCCAGGCGCTTGAGCTCCGCCACCAGGCGGTCGTACTCCGCGTCCGGGACCTCCGGGTCGTTGAGGACGTAGTAGCGGTAGTCGTGGCGGACGATCTGCTCGCGCAGCGCCCGCACCCGCTCGCCCGCGCCGCTCATGGCGCGCTCAGGCGCCCGGCCGCGTGCGGCTCAGCGCCAGCAGGTGCTCGAAGTGCACCAGCTCCTCGCGCAGGCTCAGCACCCGCTGGCCGGTGAGGCTCGAGCCCGTGTCGTCCTGCAGCAGGCCGCCGAGACGCTCGGCGAGTCGGCGGGCGGTCGCGAGCATCTCGTCGAAGGTCTGCGGTGCCGGCAGCGGTCCCGGGAACACCGCAAACAGCGACACCCCGGGATAGCGCGTCTCTTCCATGACCTCGACGTCGAAGGCGCCCGGCTCGACCAGGCTCGCGACGCTGAACGCCGCCTTACCGGGCGGCACCAGCCGGTGGAAGATCGAGTAGCGGCCGAACTCGAGGCCCTCCGCGGCGAGCGCCAGCTTGAGCTCGGCGCCGTCGATGCGCCGCTCGCGCTCGCCGATCATCCGGATCGCGACGATGCGCTGCTGGCGCGGCGGCGGCTCCGGGGCCGGCTTCGGCGGCGGCGGCGCAGCCACCGGCGCGGG
>JAFEDP010000550.1 GCA_018241545.1 Pseudomonadota bacterium | reverse complement strand
AGGAGACCCCATGGCCCTGATTTCGCTGCGCCAGCTTCTGGATCACGCCGCCGAGCACGGCTTCGGCGTGCCGGCCTTCAACATCAACAACCTCGAGCAGATCCACGCGATCATGGCCGCCGCCGAGGACACGCGCAGCCCGGTGGTGCTGCAGGCCTCCGCCGGGGCGCGCAAGTACGCGGGCGAGGCGTACCTGCGCCACCTGGTGCTCGCCGCGGTCGAGACCCACCCGGACATCCCGGTGGTGCTGCACCAGGATCACGGCACCTCGCCCGCGGTCTGCCAGCAGTCGATCCGCTCCGGCTTCACGAGCGTGATGATGGATGGCTCGCTGCTCGCCGACGGCAAGACGCCGTCCGACTACGAGTACAACGTCAGCGTGACGCGCCGCGTCGCGGAGATGGCCCACGCGGTCGGGGTCTCGGTCGAGGGCGAGCTCGGCTGCCTGGGTTCGCTCGAGAGCGGCGTGGCGGGCGAGGAGGACGGCGTCGGCGCCGCCGGGACGCTGAGCCACGAGCAGCTGCTGACCGATCCGGTCCAGGCGCGCGACTTCGTGGCGCGCACCGGGGTCGACGCGCTCGCGATCGCGATCGGCACCAGCCACGGGGCCTACAAGTTCACCCGCAAGCCCACCGGCGACATCCTGGCGATCGACCGCATCGCCGAGATCCACGCCGCGGTGCCGAACACCCATCTCGTGATGCACGGCTCCTCGAGCGTGCCGCAGGAGTGGCTCGCGGTCATCCGCGAGTACGGCGGCGACATCCGCGAGACCTACGGCGTGCCGGTCGAGGAAATCCAGCGCGGCATCAGGAGCGGCGTGCGCAAGATCAACATCGACACCGACATCCGCCTCGCGATGACCGGTGCGATGCGCCGCGCCTTCGCCGAGGACCGCTCCGAATTCGACCCGCGCAAGGCGCTCAAGGCGGCGACGCAGGCCGCCCGCGGCGTCTGCAAGGAGCGCTTCGAGGCCTTCGGCTGCGCCGGCCACGCCGACCGGCTGAAGCCGGTGCCGCTCGAGGCGATGGCGCGTCGCTACGGCTGAGGCGCCGCGCCGGTGCTGCGGGCGCTCTTGTGGGACGTCGACGGGACGCTCGCGGAGACCGAGCGCGACGGGCACCTCGCGGCGTTCAACCGCGCGTTCGAGGCCCACGGCCTGCCGTGGCGCTGGAGCGAGGCGCGCTACGGCGAGCTGCTGCGGGTGGCGGGCGGGCGCGAGCGCCTGCTCGCCGACCTCGCGGTGCAGCCGGCGGCCCCGACCGGCGCGGCCGAGCGCGCGGCGCTGGTCGAGTCGGTGCACCGGCTCAAGAACCGGCTGTATGCCGGCATCGTCGCGAGCGGTGCGTTGCCGCTGCGACCGGGCGTGCGCGAGCTGATCGAGGAATGCGGCCGGGCCCGGCTGCGACTCGGCATCGTGACGACCACCAGCCGCGCGAACCTGGAGGCGCTGCTCGCGGCGCATTTCGGCGGCGGGGCGCTGGCGCGCTTCGCGGTCACGGTGTGCGCGGAGGAGGCGCCGCGCAAGAAGCCCGACCCGCAGGCCTACCGGGTCGCGCTCGACGGCCTGCGCCTGGCGCCGTCGGAGGCGCTCGCCATCGAGGATTCGCCCGCGGGGGTGGGCGCGGCGCGGTCGGCCGGCGTGCCGGTGATCGCGGTGCGCAGCGCCTTCTTCGCCCACGACGACTGTCCGGGTGCGCTCGCCGTCGGTCCCTCGCTCGGTGCGCGCGTCGGCTGGCGGCCGGTCGCCGCGCCGGCCGGCGCCCGCGTCGACCTGGCGCTGCTCGCTGCCTGGCACCGCGGGCGCCCGGACTGAGCGGCGCCCGGCGAGCCGCCGGCCCGCCGCGCCGTCGTCGTCAGATCTTGCCCGCGTCGTGGTTGCGCTTCACGACGTCGTGGCGGCGGTCCTTCTTGTCCTTGCGCAGGCCCGTCTTGTCCTGGGCGACGTCCTTGCGGTCCTGATGCAGGTCGCGGCGGTCCTAGCGGATGTCCTTGGTGTCGCGACGGATGTCGGCGTTGTCCTTGTGGACCTCGCCGGTGGCGCCGGGGCTGGCGGGCGGCGGCGTCTGGGCGAGGGT
>JAFEDP010000054.1 GCA_018241545.1 Pseudomonadota bacterium | reverse complement strand
CATTCACCTTCGCCTGGAGAGCCGCGAGACGGCTCTGGAAGGGCGTCGGAGGCGCTGGATCGTACTCAGAAGCCTCTTCTGACATGGATATGATAATAGCACGCCTATCACTATCACGCTCCGATTTGGATGCGCGATAAGTGACAGTTATCCGTGCTAGTCTCTCTTTTCAGGTCGAAAGGAGGGTCAAGCCCCGTGCCGGAAGTAACCGCGCCAGCCCCGGTTGGTGCGTCGCCAACGTCCCTCGCCGCGACGGTCTGGGACGACGAGCCCCTGCTATATGAGCGGCTCCGCCGGCGTCTCGCCTCCTACGCCCCGAACACCCAGCGCGCGCTCGCCTTCGACTGGAAGGCCTGGCGGCGCTGGTGTGCGCGCGGCACGAGGCAAGCATTTCCGGCTCAACCTCACGACCTCGTTGATTACCTGCTGGCGCACTCCCCGCTCCTCACAACCGACGCGAGCGGCGCGGTCGCAGCCGATCACGACGCAGGCCATCCAGAAATCCGCCGCGCCTCGACCGTCCGTCGCTGGCTCGCCTCGCTCTCGACGCTGCACCGGATCGCCGAGGTGGATGACCCAACCCGCCACGAGGATGTGCGGGCTGCTCGCCGAACCATCCTCCGAGGACGGCCGCTCCCGGAACAGAAGGCGGCACTGCGCTGGGAGGACATCGTGAAGGCACTGGAATCCCTCGGCACCAGCAACCGCGATCTCCGCGCTCGCGCACTCATCACCGTCGCCTACTCGACCATGGCCCGACGTGCCGAGCTCGTCGGCATCCGGGTCGAGGACATCTCCGACGCGAGCGATGGGGACGGCACCGTGACCCTTCGAACCAAAGGCGGCCAGATCCAGGAACGCTATCTCGCGCGGGAAGCGCGCGAGGCCGTGAGCAAGTGGCTCGATCAGGCCGGGATTAGCGAAGGCTACGTGTTCCGGCGCATCGAGCGGCACGGCGGCGTCGGCGAGCGCACGATCTCGAGCGGCGAGGTTGCGCGGACGTTCAAGCGAGTCGCGAAGCTGCTCGGCTGGGATCCGAGCCGGGTTGCGAGGGTCAGCGGGCACTCGACGCGCATCGGCGCGGCCCAGGACTTGACGTCCGCGGGCGCCTCACTGCCCGAGATCATGCTCGCCGGTGGCTGGCGAAGCCCCACCATGCCGACGCACTACTCGAGAAAGCTCTCGGCACAAAGCGGTGCGATGAAGCGATGGCTCGGCACGTCGAGCAAGCCGCGATAAGGGTACTTAATCGGTGGCTCCGGAGGTTGGGTGTATCGTCGTGTCCAACCGGCTCACGTGGAAGGGAAGAATGTGGCGCGTAACAGCATCTGGGTCGACGCGGATGCGTGTCCCAAAGTGATCAAGGAGATCCTGTTCCGGGCGGCAGAACGCACCGGTGTCACGGTGACGCTCGTTGCAAATCGTTCCCTTGCCATTCCTCGCATCCCGAGCCTGCGCGTACTGCAAGTGGGCGCCGGCTTCGACGTGGCTGACAAGGTGATTGCCGATCGAGCTGTTGCGGGCGATCTGGTCATCACAGCTGATGTTCCCCTCGCGGCAGAGATCATCGAGAAGGGCGGGGAGGCGCTCAATCCTCGCGGCGAGCGCTATTCTCGGGACACGATCCGAGGCGTACTCACGATGCGGGACTTCATGGACACCATGCGTGCGAGCGGCAATGTCGGCGGCGGTCCACCGACGCTCACGCAGGCGGATCGCAATGCCTTCGCGGGCCAGCTCGACAAGTGGCTCGCGCGGCTGCCGAAGACTTGAACGCTTCACGGTCGGGCGTACTTTGGGCGGGAAGGTCTGCTGTGAGGTCTGCCTAATTCTGTCGGTCGCATTTGCGACAGTCGGGATTCTTCGTCGACCCACCTCGAGCGAAGGACCTGTAATTCCAGAGATTTGCGATTCGACGCACCGACAGTAATTCGAAGCATTCTAATCGAGGGCCGTCGCGTGCCACCACGTCCACGTTGCATGGCGGCAGTGGTGTGCGCTGTTCGCGATCGGCGATGCCCGATGTGGCCTAGGAATGTCGTGCCGCGCACACCCCGAGGAGAAGATGCGGACGCACAGCCTCCCGGCTGGGTGAACTCCAAATTCCCAGTTTCCGACACAACAAAGAAGCACACGTGCTCGTTTGCGACATCCCGCGGATTTGCACGGCCAGACTTGCTGTTGTTCGGCGACCACGGGATCTTTGGCCCATCTGACACCGTCCGACGTCCGACATGAGTCAACGACAGCGCCGACAGAATTAATAGAAACCCACAGCAGGAGACCCTCGACGCGATGGTCGCGCGGGGCCTGCGCGCGCGCGCAGGCGCAGAACCGCAATCCCCCTGCGAAATCACGGACGAAGGGCGGCAGAAGTACGCCCTGCTGCTGGCGCGTGACGGCGTGCTGGCAGAGCGTGCCCTCGCCGGCTTCGCGCCGGACGAAATCGACCAGCTGGCGATGCTGCTGAGGCGGCTGATCGCCAACACCGACCCAGGCGTCCTCGACCTGTGGGCCGCGGAACCCTAGGGGATTCCGTGGGCCCGGCGTCGCGACGTCAGTTCGCCGAGCCGGTGACCGGCCACCCGCAGGCCCGGGCCACGACGCCGTGGGTCGTGCTCATGTCGAACGCGGTGTCCACGGGGTGCCCCTCGGTCCCGTTGTGCACCCGGGACGCGCCTTCGCAGTGTGGGTCCCGAGCCGTGTCAGTGAGGCGCAGGTTGCCAACCGCGCAGGCCTTGTCCGAGCCGATCACCCGTCCCGTGGCGACGCCGCAGCAAGTGCGCGATCGAGGCCGCTGACGAGCAGATCGACTTCATCGGCGCCGATCACGAGCGGCGGCCGGATCTTGATCGTGTCATTGGCGCCTCCCGCCGTCCCCACGAGGACGCCTTCCCGCTTCGCCGCATTGACCACCCGTGCCGCCAGCTGGGGAGGCTGGAGCTGCATGCCAATGAAGAGGCCCGCTCCGCGGACGGAGGAGACGCAGGCGTGCCGGGCGGCAAGTTGCGAGATGCCGCGCTGCAGGCGCTCGCCCATCGCGAGGGCGTTGGCCAGCACGCGCTCCCGTTCAAGCACGTCGAGCACCGCGAGGGCTGCGGCGCAGGCCACGGTGTTGCCGCCGAAGGTATTGAAGTAGCGCGTGGAGCGCGCGAAGTTCTCCATGACTTCGCGCCGGGCGCACAGCGCCGCGACCGGATGGCCGTTGCCCATGGGCTTGCCCATGCTCACGAGGTCGGGCACCACCCCGTGGCGCTGGAACCCCCATATCCCCTCGCCCGTCCGGCCAAACCCGGGTTGCACCTCGTCGGCGACGAAGAGACCCCCCGCCGCGCGAATTGCGGCGACTGCCGGCTGGAGGAAGCCGGCGGGCCCTGGCACCACGCCATCGCTGCCGAAGATCGTATCGACCAGGAGGGCCGCTGGCCGGATGCCGGCGGCACGCATCTGCCCGATCGCGGCCTCGACCTGCAGGGCGAACGCAGTGGCGTCATTCCGCACCGGGTCGATGCGTGCCTTGAACACGCCATGGGCCGTCGCCTGACCCGTGACCGGCGACATTCCGGCGAGGGTCTCGGTCGTCCCGTGGTAGGCAAACTCCGTGACGATAGCGCCCTGGCCCCCGGTCACAGACTTGCACACGCGCATGGCGAGGTCATTGGCCTCGCTGCCACTGCACGTGAAGGTGACGCAGTTGATCTCTCGCGGCAGCGTGGCCAGCAGCCGCTCACCCAACTCGATGGGCGCGTCCGTCAGGTAGCGTGTGTGCGTATTCAGCACCGCGGCTTGGCGGACAATGCACTCCACGACGTGTGGGTGGCAATGTCCCACGACCGGGACGTTGTTGTAGGCGTCGAGGTAGCGCCTGCCATCGGCGCCATGCAACCAGACCCCCTCGGCCTTCTTGACGTACAGGGGCTCGTCGTAGAAGAGCCGATATGTCGGTGCCAGCACCCGCTGGCGCCTCGCGAGCGCGTCTCGATACTCTTCGCCTTGCGATTCCATTTCAGGTCTCCAGTCGGTGTCCCCGTCGCCCTTCGGATCCCGGCTTCCCGGTCACGGCGCCCACGGTACGCGGCGAGGATGCTTCGCCAGCTGCATGGCAAGGTCCAAGCGCCACTCAAAGTAGGCGGCATCAAAGTCGGAAAAGTGGCCATCCCCGGGCGAATTCGCCCGCAGCAGCGACACGACCACGTAGTTGGTCACGAGCCGGGCGGCGACGAGCCGGCCCAGTATCGCGAGTTCGTCCGTCCCGAGGGGCTGGATCTCCTGGTAGGCAGTCACGAACTCGCCCATCGCCTCGATCGCATCCACTGGGGTCGAAACCTGTCCCACCGCACCGATCGCGACATCGCCGACCAGAGCCGTATGCACGGCATCGCCGAAGTCGATGATCCCCACGACGCGGGATGGGTCGCGCTCGTCGACGATCACGTTGCGGGCATTGAGATCATCGTGCACGACCTGCCGGCGCACGCCCTCGAGGACCGGGGCCACCTGCTGGCTGAAATCATCCATGAAGGCTTCCAGTTGACCCCGGCGCGGCACCGCCCCCAGCTGCTCGAGCAGCCGCCGGACCTCGGCGAAGTTGCGCACGTCCCACACCAGGCGCTGGTGGCATGACGGGTGGTCATAGTTGCGCAGTGCGCGGCCAATGCGGGCAAGCCAGTGTCCGCATTGCCTGCGTTGCGACGCGGTCCGGGGCACGGACATCAGCGGCACGCCCCGCATGAACGTGCAGAGGATCGCCTCCGACGGTCGATCGGCGGCGTCACGGAAGGCAATCCGCCGGTCACCGGCATCGCTGCAACGGACCCTGGGAGCCGGGATGCCCGGGTCCGTGCGCTGGATGTGGAACAGGGTGCCGTCGGGCAAATCCGTGGGCTCACCAGCGCTCGCAGCACATGCCGCCTTGAAGACGAACTGCGCTCCATCACGCGCGACGAAGTGGAAGTTGGTGTCTCGCTCCCCTGACAGCGGCTTGGCCTCCCCTGCGAGGCCGTAATGCCGGTGCACGAGCGCCGCCACCATCGCGGGCGACAGGTTGGGGCGAGCAACGACCATGGGCACGGCCGTGCTATGCCCACCTGGGCCGACGGGCGTTCCGCAGACGCTAGATGTCAATGGTCTGGTGCGGCAGCCCGAACAACATGCCGCCGTGGTTCTCGGCGTACGGGAACGGGTTGTTGGCCGTGTGGCCGCGCGCCATGTGCATGTCGAGGAAGGCCCTCTGTACGATGCCGCCGTACATGGCCTTGGCGCCACTGAACAGCATCAGCTTGTCGATGGCCTGCATGCAGGCATCCACGGTCGATGTGCAGGAAGCGCCGAGCGCCGCACGGGGTTCCAGGGTCCAGGTGTCGTTGAGCGCATGTTGCAGGATTTCCTCGCAGTCGCGCCGGTAGATCAGCAGCCGTTCCTCGAGCGTCCTGGCGACTTCCGACACCATGTTCTGGATGCGTGGTGTGTTGGCCATGCGGGCGCCGGTGTAGGTCGCCGTGCGGGCACGCGTGGACTGCACGTACTCGTCGAGGGCACGTTTCAGGCACCCGAGCGCCGTGGTCGAGACGGTGCGGTTGAACAGCTGCGCGAACGGCACGTTGTACCGCGGCGAGCGGTTGACGGCATGGCCGGGGCATTTCATCTCGAACATGTCGAGGTCGCGCACCGTGCGGTGTTCGGGAACGAAGGCATCCTCGATCACCAGATCGTGGCTGCCAGTGCCCTGCAGCCCCATGACCTTCCAGTTCTCGACGATGCGGTAATCAGAACGCGGCACGAGGAAGCAGCGGGCTTCCGGCTCCTCACCCGGGCTTCGGGGCGGGATGTTGGACCCGAGGATCGTCCATGTGCAGTGCTGGCAGCCGGTGGAGAACATCCAGCGGCCGCTGATGCGGTAGCCACCATCGACGGGCACGACCTTGCCGACGGGCATGTACGACGACGCGATGCGCACCGAGTCGTCCTGGCCCCACACGTCACGTGCGGCCTGGTCCGGGAACAGCGCCATCTGCCAATTGTGCACGGCGACGACGCCGTACACCCAGGCGCTCGAAATGCAGCCTTCGGCGAGAATGCGGGCGACGTCGGCATAGACGATCGGCGGGAGCTCATACCCACCCCAGCGCTCCGGCTGCAGGATGCGGAAGAAGCCGGCACCCTCGAAGGCCTTGATGGTCTCGTCAGGCACCTTCGCCTGCGCGTTGCACTCCGCCTCCCGTTCACGCAGTACCGACACCAGTGCGCGCGCGCGATCAAGCATCGATTTGCCTAGGGATTCCTTCGTCGACGCCGACTGTCGGCTCGCTGCGGGCATGGCGCCCCTCCACGGTTTCGCTGTTCGGGCGGGGGCTGCGCTACGCAGCCTCCCACAGATTGATCCTCGCTGTGCTGTTCGTATTTGTCAACAATCTCTTTAATTTGGACCCAGTGTTACTACGTATTAACTGCACACTCCAGCCTAAGTAGAGTCCACCGCTGCCCATCCCGGCCAATCCCGGGGCAGCAGCACAAGGGGGCCAGCACCGTGCAAGCCAGCAAGAGTGAGATCACCCGGATCGGGCATATCGGCCTGTTCGTCGCCGATCCCGAGGCCTCCGCGCGGTGGTACGCCGACGTCCTCGGGATGAGCGTCGTGGCGTGCGCGAGTGACGGCCCGTACAAGGGCGGGATCTTCATGTCCTTCGGGACGTCCGACCACGACATCGGGCTGTTCCCGCAGTCCCCTGGTGCCAGCAAGGGCAAGGAATTCGAGCACGTTGGCCTCGAGCTCGACTGCCGTGGCGATCTCGGCAAGCTGCAGCGGTTCTATGGGCGGCTGCAGAGCCACAAGGTCAGGATCCACGAGATCCTCGACCACGGCGTCTCGAAGGGCATCTACTTCTTCGATCCAGATGGACACATGCTCGAAGTGTTCTGCCAGCAGGTCCATGGCCCCGCGGCGATCGCCGAACTCGGCCGCAACGAAGGCAAGGCCGAACCGTACGACCTGACCCCTATCTCCCAGTGAGGAATGACATGGACAACACGATACTGGTGGCCACCGCGAGCCAGGGCATCCTGCGAAGCGCCGACGACGGAGCCACGTGGCACCGCATCGGCCTGCGCCAGGCGATCGAGTTCGATGGCGTGGTTCGCTCGCTGGATACGCAGCCGGGCAATCCCTGCACCTTGCTGGCCGGGACCAACGTCGGGCTCTGCCGCAGCACGGATATCGGCTCCACCTGGTCGCTGGTCGGGAGCCCATTCGACGGCCACTCCGTGTGGAAGGTCGCCGTGGACCCGGCCGATCCGAACCGGATCTTCGTCGGCACGGGGGCCCCGTCCCGGGCCAACCTGTGGCGCACGACCGATGGCGGGCTACGGTGGACCCGGGCGGACGTGGACATCCCCGAGTTCTGCGCCGGCGTGAATCGGCCGCGACTGCTGGCCCTTGCCTACAATCCGAAGGACCGTCGCAAGGCGTGGTTCGGCCTCGAGGCGGGCGGATTGTTCCGCACGTCCGACGGTGGTGACCACTGGGAACGTGTCGACGACCGGCTGCTGTGGGACTTCCACACCGACATTCATGCGATCCACGTGCTGCCTGACGACGAGCAGACCGTGGTCGTGGTGTGCGTCAACGCCATCTACACCAGCCGCGATGGCGGCGAGACGTGGCAGGGCATGTTGCCCAAGAAGGATTTCGGCCTGTACTACGCGCGCGCCATCACGACGCCTCCCGGCTCGAAGGACACGCTGTTCCTCAGCCTGTCGGATGGGACTCCGGGCACCACCAGCACGATCGTCGTCAGCCGCGACGGAGCGCGCACGTGGCAGCCCACGCACATCGATGTGACGCCGGATTCCTGCATCTGGGCCATCCGGGTCAATGACGGGAATCCCTCGCAGCTCGTCGCCGGTACCAAGTACGGGACGCTATACCTGAGCCACGATGGCGGTGCGCACTGGGCGCGGCAATGGCGATCCTTCCCGGAGATTGCCGACGTGCTCTGGCTGCCCTACGCCGCCGCGGTCCAACCGGCGCACCGCTCGGAAGTGGCCTGACGACGGCGCCCGGCGCTCACTCGCGTCACCCCGCTAGGCCCTCGGCCGCCATGGCTGCGCGCACGGCGGGACGCGCACCGACGCGCGCCTGGAAGGCCTGCACGTTGCGGTACCCGTCCAGGTCCAGCTGCACGTATCCCGCCCAGGTCGTTACGACGAAAAGGTAGACGTCAGCGACGGTAAAGGCGTGGCCCATCAGGAAAGCGCGCGACTGCAGCCGCTCGTCGAGGTACGTATAGCGACGCTGCAACGCACCCAGCAGGAATGCGCGCAGGGCTTCGGGTGCCGTCGGGTTGAACAGGGGCGAGAACGCCTTGTGCACCTCCGAATTGATGAACGCCAGCCACTCCTGGAGCTGGTAGCGTTCGAAAGTTCCGGCCGCGGGGGCCAGGGCTGCGCCGGGCACCAGGTCAGCGATGTATTGCATGATCGCCGGCCCTTCGGTCAGAACGCGGCCATCATCCAGCACGAGGGCGGGCACATAGCCCTTGGGATTGACGGACTTGAAATCCGCGCCCGCGCTGGTCTTGCCCGTGTCCAGGTCGACCGCCTCGAGTTCGAGCGTAAGACCTGCCTCCAGGGCGACGATGTGTGGCGCCAGCGAACAGGCGCCCGGGGTGTAATACAACTTCATGGTTTGCTCCCTTTCGCAGTGATCCTGCCGACCCAGACCTGCATGATCTCCGCGTAGGCGAACACGCCGTATTTGCTGCCCACGCGCCCGAAACCGGGTTCCCCGATGCCACCGAAGGGCGCCAGCTCCCCTTCGACCTCCGCAAGCGACTGGCCCTGCTCGCTGGCGAGGGCGCGCATGATCGCGCTGCGAGTGGCCGGAATGCGGAACTCGGTGGCGGCGCGACTTGGCACACCGGTCCACTGGCCGTCGATGGAGGGACTGGCTCTCATCGGGCCCGCGTTCTGCAGCCCGGGCACGGTCACGGGGCACGTTCCTGCGCGGCATCGATCTCGGCGAACACTTCCTGCGCCAGCCGGAAGGAATCCACCCCCGCGGGAACGCCGCAGTACACGGCCACCTGCAGCAACGCCTCGCGGATCGCCTCGCGCGTGAGGCCATTGTTCAGCGCAGCGCGCACGTGCAGCTTGAGCTCGTGCGGCCGGTTCAGCGCGCTGATCATGCCGATATTCAGCAGGCTGCGTTCGCGGCGACTCAGGCCGGGCCTGCTCCACACGTGGCCCCAGCAGTACTCCGTCGAGAGTTCCTGCATCGGCCGGCTGAACTCGCTGGCGGTCGCCAGCGCGCGGTCCACGTAGTCGCGCCCCAGCACTTCCCGCCGCACGGCGAGCCCCTTCGCAAACTTGTCCTCGGTCATCTGCACCTCCACTCGAGGGCTGGCCAACGCCAGCTTGGGTTACGTGCCGTAATAGCTACCACCGCGTTTGATTGTGCGGTCCGGACCGCCTCCAGTCATGGGTGTACGCGCACCCGTTCCCGGGGGTACGAATCCGAACCTGAGGCGGAACTGGCCATCGACCCACCGGAACTCGGCGGCGTCCTCGGGCAGGTTGCGACCCGCGCGACCATCATCACGGCCGCGGCCAGCGACGGTTTACCGCTCGACGTAGCGGTCAGGTCGATCAACTTCTCCCCTGGGCCCGCGACTCGCGCTGCGGTCGTTGTGTCCCCGGGCCTCCAGTCGCGCGCCGTTCGAGGCCGCCAGCCATTTCGTCGTGTACGCCCTTTCCCTCGAACAGCGCGAGCTCGCGATGCGATTCGCGCCCAGCGGGGCACCGAAATTGCGCCGCCCCGACTGGCGACGGCGTACCGGCGCTGCCCCGCTGTTGGCAGGCTGCGTGGCCCGCCTTCAGTGCACCACCCGCAACTGCGATCCGGCGGGCGACCATCTCCTGTTCATGGGCTAGGTGCCGCAACTCGAGCCCCCGCCCCACGGATCTACTTCCGTTCCATGCGGGCACGCCCCGTGCCGAGGGCAGGCACCGCGGAATGCCTGTCGACGTGGCCGCCGCGCTTCTGGCCGGACTTCATCTCCGACCTGATCGCCCGGACGCACTTCCCAGTCACCCGCTCCGTGGCTCACCACATGGCGGAACGAGGGATTTGGCCAACCGGTATTCCTTACGCTCTCCGCGCCGCCGAGCCGCCACGCGCTCACGTCACGGCGCCTCGTGGAATCGCTCGACCACGCTGGGAACGCAGCGACGCAGCACGCCCTCGAGGCAATGGCCTCACGCAGCGTTCTCGCGAGCGCCGACGAAGGACCACAGGCAACCGTTGAGATTACGGACGAGGAGCGCAGAAATACGGGCTGCTGCTGCGCGTGAGGTCTCACCGGCCGAGCGCGCCATTGCCGGTTTCTGCCAGGACGAGATCGACCAGCCGGCGATGTTACTGAGACGACTCATTGCCGACACCAACCCCGGAATGCTCGACCGGTGGGCTACGGAATCGTAACGACTCCGTAGCCCACGGTCGCTGTGGTCAGTTCGAAAAGTAGCTGATCGACAGTCCCGCGATCCGCGGCGGTCCGTAGGCCTGTGCCACGACGCCGTTGGTCGTGCTCATGTCGAACGCCGTGTCCACGTACTGCACGTTGGTCACGTTGTTAATCCAGAGCGCGCTCTCCCAGTGGCCGCTCGGCGCCTTGTAGGTCAGGCGCAGGTTACTCATCGTATAGCCGTTGTCCGACAGCACTGGGTGGTTGATCGTGTTGAAGTAGCGCTGGCCCACATGATTGGCGGTCACCTGGGCGACCAGCTGCGATCCGTTCGCGAACGACCAGCCCTTGCGCACGGAGAGGTCGGCCGTCAGGTTGGGCGACTGTGGCGGACGCTGATCGAGGTAGGGTCCGACACCGAACTGCAGCGGCACGCCATGCGCGATCGCATCCAGGTAGGCGACGCCCAGCGTGACATCGAGCGTGGCGAATGGCAGGAAGTGCAGCTCGACCTCCGCACCCTTCGTGTTGGCGTTGGTGTTGAACACGAAGGGCGACAGCCCGGTCAGCGTGAAAGCCTGGTAGTCATGGTAGTCGTAGTAGAAGGTGCTCGCGTTCAGCTGCGCACGGCGGTCGAAGAAGGTCGACTTGAAGCCCACTTCGTAGGCTGTCAGCACCTCAGGCTTGTAGGACACCAGCGACAGCGGGATGGCGTCGATCGCCGCGGCATTGAAGCCACCGCCCTTGATGCCACGGTTCACGCTCGCATAGACCATGTACCCATCGGCCGGGTGGTAGTCGAGCTCGACGCGGCCCGCCACGCCGTTGTCCGAACGCTCCGTCTGCCCAGGTGCGACCGTTTCGTTGAAGCCGACGCCCTGCACGAGCCCCGGCGCGGTGAGCCCGAACGTGCTGCAGCCCCCGTACAGGCAGTTGGCGTCGATCTGCATGCTCTTGCGGTCCTTCACGAAGCGGGCGCCGACGGTTGCGCTCCAGCGCTCGGCGAGCTTCCAGTCAATTTGACCAAACACGGAGTACGACTTGGTCCGCTGGTGGTTGTAGTTGGACGTCACGTAGTCGAACGGCGAGGATCCATCGCCCGACGTATTGGCATCGGCACCGGTGTGGATGTCGTGGTGAATGTCGAGGAGGTAGGCGCCGGTCTGCCAGTTCAAGGCGCCCGCCTCGCCGCTCAGGCGCAGTTCCTGGGAGAGCTGGTAGCTGTCCATGTCCGAAAGGAAGTTGAACAGCTTGATCCAGGTTCCATCGGTATCTTCGCTGTAGAGGCGGCGCAGCTTCAGATAGTCGCTGATGGAGGTGAATTTCACGCCCGGGCTGATCTGCCAATTGAGGGTCGCCGTGGCGCCGACCATCGTGCGATCCATGTAGCCAGGGTAGTCGTTCGCGACGGTCCAGGGGTCGGAAGGCTTCGGGTCCTGGAACCCGAAGCAGTCGCTGGATCCCGGGGGCGGGGTGGAGCCGAAGAATCCCTGGCAGAACGCCGCGTACTCGGCGTCATTGCGGGCGTACTGGACCAGGCCGTTATCGATGCCCGGAGTGAATAGCGTCCGCTTCGTCTTGTAGCCCACCGTGCCCACGACGTCGTCACGCACCGAGTGCAGATTGATCAGCAGGTCGGCGGAGTCAGAGAGGCGAAAGTCGACCTGGCCGCGCAGGCTGAGGTTCTTCTGGCCTTCCTTCTTTCCACCCAGGGTGTTGGTGACGAAACCATCGGAGCGGGTCGCCGACAGGGCGAGGCGACCGTTCACCCCGCCGCCGAGCGCGCCACCGATCGCGCTTTCCACATGCTCGAGGCCGTATGAACCCGCCTCGGCGGTCACATAGGCATCTGTCTTGTCGGTCGGCTTACGCGTAATGACCTGCACGAGTCCGCCGGTCGCATTGCGGCCGAACAGGGTGCCCTGGGGGCCGCGAAGTATCTCCACACGGTCGACGTCGAACATGTTGATGCCAGCGCCGCCGATGAAGCTGTTGTAGGCGCCGTCCTGATAGACCGCCA
>JAFEDP010000549.1 GCA_018241545.1 Pseudomonadota bacterium | reverse complement strand
GGAGCGCCAGATCGATCCCGCGACGATCGCCGGCTCCGGCCGCGAGGGGCGGGTGACCAAGCAGGACGTGGTGCGGGCGCTCGAGGCACCCGCCGCCACCCCGCCGAAGGCGGCGCCGGCCGCGGTGCCCGCCGCGCCGCGCGGCGGCCGAGGCGAGCAGCGCGTGGCGATGACCCGGCTGCGCTCGCGCATCGCCGCGCGCCTCGTGGAGGCGCAGTCGACGCAGGCGCTGCTGACGACCTTCAACGAAGTGGACATGAAGGCGCTCAACGAGGCGCGCGCCCGCTACAAGGACCGCTTCGAGAAGGCGCACGGCGTGCGCCTCGGGTTCATGTCGTTCTTCGTCAAGGCCGCGGTCGAGGCGCTCAGGCGCTTCCCGGTCGTCAACGCCTACGTCGACGGCAGCGACATCGTCTACCACGACTTCTACGACATCGGCGTCGCGGTCTCGACCGACCGCGGCCTGATCGTGCCGATCCTGCGCGACGCCGACCTCATGAGCGCAGCCGACATCGAGCGCACCATCGGCAGCTACGCGCAGAAGGCGCGCGACGGCTCGATCACGATCGAGGAGCTCACCGGCGGCACGTTCTCGATCACCAACGGCGGGGTGTTCGGCTCGCTGATGTCGACGCCGATCGTCAACTCGCCGCAGAGCGCGATCCTCGGCATGCACAAGGTGCAGGACCGCCCGGTGGTGGTCGACGGCCAGGTCGTGGTGCGGCCGATGATGTACCTCGCGCTGACCTACGACCACCGGATCATCGACGGCCGCGAGGCCGTGCAGTTCCTCGTCACGATCAAGGACTGCCTCGAGGACCCGACGCGGCTCCTGCTGCAGATCTGACCGGGACGGAGAATGCCATGAGCGACAGTTACGACGTGATCGTCATCGGCGGCGGCCCCGCCGGCTACCCGGCCGCGATCCGCGCCGGCCAGAACGGCTTGTCGGTGGCCTGCATCGACGAGTGGAAGAACCGCGACGGCAGCCACGCCTTCGGCGGCACCTGCCTCAATGCCGGCTGCATCCCGTCCAAGGCGCTGCTCGAGTCCTCCGAGCTGTACCACCGGGCGCGCGAGGAGTTCGCGGTGCACGGCATCCGGATCCCCGGTGCCGAGATCGACGTCGCCCAGATGCAGAAGCGCAAGGCGGGCATCGTGCGCGCCTCGACGCAGGGCATCCTCGCGCTCTTCAAGGCCGCCAAGGTCGCGCCGCTCGCCGGCCACGGCCGGCTGCTGCCGGGCCTCAAGGTCGAGCACACGGCCCCGGACGGCACGGTCCAGGTGCTCTCCGCCAAGCACGTGGTGCTCGCCTCGGGCTCCTCGCCGATGCCGCTCAGGAGCGTGCCGTTCGACGGCGAGCGGGTGCTCGACAGCTGGGGCGCGCTCGACCTCGCGGCCGTGCCCAAGCGCCTCGGCGTCATCGGCGCCGGCGTCATCGGCCTCGAGCTCGGCAGCGTCTGGCGCCGCCTCGGCAGCGAGGTGGTCGTGCTCGAGGCGCTCGAGTCGTTCCTGCCGATGGCGGACGGCGCGCTGGCCAAGGAGGCGCTCAAGCAGTTCAAGAAGCAGGGCCTCGACATCCGCCTCGGCGCCAAGGTCACGGGTGCGACGACCTCGGCCGCGGGCGTGACGCTCGCCTACGCCGACGGCACCGGCAACCACTCGGTCGAGGTCGACACGGTGGTGGTCGCGATCGGTCGCCGCCCGTACACCGAGGGCCTGCTCGCCGAGGGCACCGGCGTCGCGCTCGACGAGCGCGGCTTCATCCAGGTCGACGGCGAGTGCCGCACCGGCGCGGCCGGCGTCTACGCGGTCGGCGACTGCGTGCGCGGGCCGATGCTGGCGCACAAGGGCAAGGAGGAGGGCGTGATGGTCGCCGACCTGATCGCCGGCCGCTACGGCGAGGTCAACTACCGGACCGTGCCGTCGGTGATCTACACCGCCCCGGAGATCGCCTGGGTCGGCCAGACCGAGGAGCAGGTCAAGGCCGGCGGACGCGCCTACAAGACCGGCGTGTTCCCGTTCCTCGCGAGCGGCCGCGCCCGCGCCATGGAGGCCACCACGGGCTTCGCCAAGGTCAT
>JAFEDP010000548.1 GCA_018241545.1 Pseudomonadota bacterium | reverse complement strand
GCTACGTCTACAGCTTCAAGGAGATCGATGCCCTGCGCCATGGCGGCGTGCAGCGCATCTACACCGGCAACGTCGCCACCGGCGAGCACCAGATCGACGTCGCCGTCAGCGGCAAGCTCGCGAGCGGCCGCGACTACGCCCAGAACGGGCACTTCACGTTCACCAAGCAGGTCCAGCCCAAGCTGCTCGGCGTCACCCTCGGCGGGCCGGACCCGTCCGGGCCGGCCATCCGGGTCGGGGACTGGTAGCCGATGCGCGCGCGCACGCCGTGGTCGTCGCTGCTGCTGCTGCTGGCCACCGCCGTGGCCGGACCGTGCGCGGCCGCGGACCTGCGCGACCTGTACTTCGGCGAGGCGCTCTTCGAGGCCTACCAGGGCCAGTACTTCGACGCCCTCGAGCGCCTCGACGCGGAACTTGCCCAGCACCGCCGCGTGGACGAGCCGCAGCTCGACTCGCTGCAGTACCACATCCGCCAGGCCGACTTCTCGGTCGGCGACTTCGAGCTGCGCTACCGGATGCACCTGCGCGCCGGGCGCGCCATCAAGGCCGTGCTCGAGGCGGACGTCGAGCCGCTGGTGAAGAACGACGCGGCGTTCCGCCTCGCGCGGATCGAGTTCCAGAAGGGCCAGCCCGAGGATGCGCTGCTCGCGCTCGACCGGATCCACGGCCCGGTGCCGCCGGAGATCCGCGACGACGTCGAATTCCTGCGCGCCAACGCGCTGCTCGGGGTCGGCCGGCCGGCCGACGCGGCGGAGGTGCTCAAGCGCCTGCAGGCGGCGGAAGGGCTGCGCGGCTTTGCCGCCTACAACCTCGGCATCGCGCTGCTGCAGGCCGGCGCCGCGCCGGACGCACAGCGTCAGCTCGAGCGCGCCGGTGAGATCGAGAGCCGCACGCCGGCCACCGCGGCGATCCGCGACAAGTCCAACATGGTCCTCGGCAGCCTGCTGATGCGCGGCCAGGACTACGCGCGGGCGCAGGCCGCCTTCGACCGCGTCCACCTCGAGGGCCCGTACTCGAACCGCGCGCTGCTGAGCGCCGGCTGGGCGGAGGCCTCCACGAGCGACTACCGCAGGGCGCTGGTGCCGTGGGGCATGCTCGCCGGGCGCGACCAGACCGACGCCGCGGTGCAGGAAGCGCTGCTCGCGCTGCCGTTCGCCTACAGCAAGATCGGTGCCTACGGGCGCGCGGCGCGCCTCTACGGCCAGGCCCTGGACGCGTTCGGCCGCGAGCTCGAGAAGGTCGATGCGTCGATGCGCAGCATCCGCGCCGGCCACTTCCTCGCCGCGCTGGTGCGCGAGGAAGTGGCCCAGGACAACGTCTGGGTGGTGCGACTGCGCACGCTGCCCGACACGCCGGAGACCTTCTACCTCACCGAGCTGATGGCCTCCAACGACTTCCAGACGGCGCTGCAGAACTACCTCGACCTCAAGGACCTGCGCCGGCGGCTGCTGGCCTGGCAGGACGGCTTCGCCGCGTTCGAGGACCTGATCCGGCTGCGGCGCGCGAACTACGAGCCGCTGCTGCCGGCCGTCGACGCGCAATTCCGCGAGCTCGATGCCCGCATGCGCGTGCGCCTCGAGCAGCGCGAGCTCCTGCAGAAGCGGCTGCAGGACATCCTGACGGCGCCGCGCCCGGCGCTGCTCGCGACCTCGGACGAGCGTCTCGCGCTCGAGCGGCTGCAGGCCATCGGGGCGGCGCTGCGCAAGCTCGACGGGCCCGAGGCCGCGGCGCTGCAGGCGCGGACCCAGCGCCTGCGCGGCGCGCTGACCTGGCGCCTGTACACCGAGTACCCGGATCGACTCACCCGCGCGCACCGTGACCTCGGCGCGCTCAACGCCGAGGTGCACACGCTCAAGGAGCGCTACGGCGCCTTCGTGCGCGCCCGGCAGGCGGCGGTGCACAGCTACGCCGGGTTCGACGACCCGATCATGCGTCTGCGCGAGCACGTCGGCACGGCGCTCGAGCGGGTCGACGGTCTCGTGGCGCGCCAGGGCGCGGTGATCGAGGCGGTGGCGATCGAGGAGCTCGGCGTGCGGCGCGAGCGCCTCGAGGCCTACCAGGTGCAGGCGCGCTACGCAGTCG
>JAFEDP010000547.1 GCA_018241545.1 Pseudomonadota bacterium | reverse complement strand
CTCGAAGGCGAAGTGGCGCTCGGGCGTGAAGTGGCCGCTCATCACGCGCAGCCAGATCACCGTCAGCATGATCGCGCCGACCGTGACGTGGAAGCCGTGGAAGCCCGTCAGCATGAAGAACGTCGAGCCGTAGATGCCGGTGCCGAGCGTCAGGCCGAGCTCGCTGTAGGCCTCGTGGTACTCGCGCGCCTGCAGGAACACGAACAGGAAGCCGAGCAGGAAGGTCGCGGCGAGGAACAGCTTGAGCGTGCCGCGGTGGCCGGCCCTGAGCGCGTGGTGCGCGATCGTGATGGTGACGCCGGAGGACAGCAGGATCGCGGTGTTGAGCAGCGGCACGCCGAGCGCCGGGATCGTCTCGAAGGTGCCGTCGCCGCGCGGCCCGAGCGCCAGCGGCCCGTTGGTCGGCCAGCCGCCCTCGAAGCCCTTCCACAGGATGAGGTTGGTCATGTGCTTGGCGCCCTCGCCGGACAGCCACGGCACCGACAGCTGGCGCGCGTAGAACAGCGCGCCGAAGAACGCCGCGAAGAACATCACCTCGGAGAAGATGAACCAGCTCATGCCCATGCGGAACGAGCGGTCCACCTGCAGGTTGTAGACGCCCGCCTGGTTCTCGCGCACCACGGTGCCGAACCAGAAGAAGAACAGCGCGAACAGCAGCGCCAGGCCCGCCACCAGCACCAGCGGCCCGCCGCTCGCGTGCTCGAGCGTCAGCGCGGCCCCGGCCATCAGGATGAACAGCGTGATCGAGCCGAAGAACGGCCACGGGCTCCCGTGCGGGACGTAGTACTTGCCGGAGTCGGGCGTCGAGGTGGCGTGTGCCATGGGCTTTCCTGGGAAGGTCGGTGGATCTCGAGGGTCAGCGACCCGCCGCCGCGGTCCGCGGCAGGTCGAAGAAGGAATAGGCGAGCGTGATGCGGTCGACGTCGGCCGGCAGCTCCGGGTCGACGATGAAGCGGATCGGCATCTCGCGCGACTCGCCGACCGCGAACGACTGCGGCCGGAAGCAGAAGCACTCGGTCTTCTTGAAGTAGCGCGCCACCGAGTTGGGCGCGATCGACGGCACCGCCTGCGCGACCACCGCCTCGCCGGTCAGGTTGCGGGCGTGGAACTCGGTCTCGTAGAGCTTGCCGGGGTGGACCTTCATCGTGGTGACGTGCGGCGCGAACTCCCAGTCACCGGCGCGCGGCACGGAGGCCACGAACTCGATCGTGACGAGGCGGTCGGCGACCGGCCGCTCGATGACCGCGGCCTCGGCAGTCTGGGTGCCGTACCAGCGGTTGCCGGTGTCCCAGACCTTGCACAGCACGCTGTAGAGCGGCACCAGCGCGAAGCCGAAGGCGAAGCTGCCGGCCGTGAACAGCACCAGCCGGCCGATCAGTGCGCGATGTCCGCCCGGGCGCCGCATGTGCTCAGCTCCGCGCCCGCAGGATCTGCAGCGCGATGAAGCCGACGTAGACCGCCGCCGCCAACGCGAACAGCCACAGCGTCAGGCGGCGCGTGCGCGCCGTGCGGCGCACCTCGTCCGTGCCGGTGTCGGTGGGGACGGTCACGCCGGCCTCACTTGACCTCGGGTGCCGTCTCGAACGAGTGGTAGGGCGCCGGCGAGGGCACCGTCCACTCGAGCCCGTGGGGCGCGGCGTCGCTCCACACCTTGTCGCTGGCGCGCTGGCCGCCGCGCACGCACTTGACGATCACCCACACGAACATCAGCTGCGAGAAGCCGAACACGAAGCCGCCCACCGAAGACACCATGTTCCAGTCGGTGAACTGCACGTTGTAGTCGGGGATGCGCCGCGGCATGCCGGCGAGGCCGAGGAAGTGCTGCGGGAAGAACAGCACGTTCACCGAGATCGTCGACAGCCAGAAGTGCCACTTGGCGAGGGTCATGTCGTACATGTGGCCGGTCCACTTCGGCAGCCAGAAGTACACGCCGGCCATGATCGCGAACACCGCGCCCGGCACCAGCACGTAGTGGAAGTGGGCGACGACGAAGTAGGTGTCCTGGTACTGGAAGTCGGCCGGCGCGATCGCGAGCATCAGGCCCGAGAAGCCGCCGATCGAGAACAGGAACAGGAACGCGATCGCGAA
>JAFEDP010000546.1 GCA_018241545.1 Pseudomonadota bacterium | reverse complement strand
GACGAACTCCTCGCCGCCATAGCGCGCCACCCAGTCGACGTCGATGCGCACGTGGCCGGCCAGCAGGTGCGCGAGGGCCTGCAGCACCGCGTCCCCGGCCGCGTGGCCGTGGGTGTCGTTGACGCGCTTGAAGTGGTCGACGTCGCACATCAGGACCGACAGCGCGCGCCCGAAGCGGCGCGCGCGCGTGACCTCGCCCTGCAGCTCGGCGGCGAGGTGGCGACGGTTGCTGACGCCCGTCAGCGCGTCGGTCAGCGACAGCTTCACCGCCTCCTCGCGCGCGACGTGCAGGCGGCGCTCGAGCTCGGCGATGCGCCAGCCGGTCTTGAGTCGCGCCAGCAGCTCGGCCTCGTCGACCGGCTTGGTCAGGTAGTCGTCGGCGCCGGCACCGAGGCCCGCCAGTACCGACTCGCGCGAGTCGCGGCCGGTCAGCAGGATCGTGAACACGTAGCCGGGCCAGTCGCGGCCGCGCACCGCCGCGACGACGCCGAGGCCGTCGACGTGGGGCATCTCCCAGTCGGTCAGCACCACCGGGAAGAACGCCTGCTCGAGCGCGGCCAGGGCCGCGGCGCCGTCCGTCACCGCGACCACCTCGTAGCCCGCCTTGCGCAGCAGCCGGGTGGTGAGCAGGCGCGCGACCGGGTCGTCCTCGGCGAGCAGCACGCGCCGCGCCGCGGGTGCAGGGGCCGGATCGGCGGAATCGGGAACAGGGGCCGGGCTGGACACGCGGGCGGGACCGTCGGACGGTTCGGGGCTTCCCCGACTATCGGCCGGCGAGGCGGCATTCTTGAGCCGCCCGCCCCGCCCGCGATGGCGGTTCCCGCTACTTTTTGCTGCAGAGCGTCACGTCCCCGCTCTTGGTGTCGATGCGGACCCGGGCGCTGCCCGCGCCCTCCTGAAAGCTCAGCCGGCTGCCAGGCCCGAAGCCCTCGCGCGCGCCCTTGCGCCCGCCGCAGGTGGACAGGTCGCCGCTGAAGGACTGCAGGTCGTAGGCCGCCGACGGCAGCGCGCCCGTGAAGTGGATGTTGAAGTCGCCGCTGACCGACTCCGCCTCCAGCCGCCCGTCGCCAGCGAGGTCCGCGGTCAGGCCGAAGTCGCCGGACACCGTCTTGAGGTGCGCGCGCGTCAGCGTGCCGACGCTGATCAGCCCGTCGCCGCTCACCGTGTTCACGGAGAGCTCGCCGCCGCCGCCGTTGACCGACACGTCGCCGCTGACCGTCGACAGGTCGATCATCCGCGAGTCCGTGCCCGCCGTCAGGTGCACGTCGCCGCTGACGGTATGGATGCGCACCTCGCGCTGGGCGGCCGCGGTGACGTCGCCGCTCACCGTCTGCAGCTCCTCGTTGCCGCCCACGCCGCGCACGCTCAGGTCGGCGCTGACCAGGTTGACCGTCACGGCGCTGGCGGCCGGCACGTGCACCACGAGGTTCGCGTCGGCGCCGCTGTGCCAGCCGATCAAGATGCCGTGCGAGTTGTGCGTCCGCACCCGCACGCTGGTGCGCGTGCCGCTGCCGGTGACCTCCACCGCCTCGACGTCATCGCCGACGGTGCCGGTGACGGCGACCTCGGGCTTGTCCCAGCCGACGACCTCAACGCGCCCGGCGACGCTCTGGACCTCGACCTGGCCGGCCGGATCGGCGGGGCGGTGCTCGTCGACGTTGCGAGTCGCGGCCGCGGCCGGCAGCGCCGCCAGGGTCAGCGCGGCCAGGGCCGCTACGCTCGGGTTGCAGTGGATCTTCATGTGCGTGTCCTCGGGACGAACGGCTCGGTGTTGCGGCCGACGGTGGAATAGAGCTCGAACTCCTGCTCGGTGGTGCTCTCGAGCAGCTGCAGCAGCACGCGGCTGCCGGGATCGGCGGCGAGCGCGCGGCGGATGTCCTGCTGCGCGGCCTGGATGGTCTTGAGGTCCTCCTCGACCCGCACGCGCGTCACCGGGTCGAGCAGCGCCAGGCGCTCGCGGTAGGTGCGCTCAAGCGAGACGCGCGTGGCGCGGTACTGCGCGTCCTCGCCGCCCTTGAGGTGCGCGGCCACGAGCGCCGCGCCGGCCGCCCCGCCGTCGCCCGTCGCCGGGCCCGTGCCGTCGCGGCCG
>JAFEDP010000545.1 GCA_018241545.1 Pseudomonadota bacterium | reverse complement strand
CCTTCAGCAGGCCGATGTGTGCCAGCAGGCGCCGGCCGCGGACGTCGATCAGGCTCCGTTCGGCCGCATACGACGTGCTCTGAGCGATGACCACGTTGAGGTAGCTGACGGTGCCGGCGCGGTACTGGTTCTCGGTGGCGCGCAGCGTCTCGCGCGCAGCCGTCGCCGCGCGATCGTCCGCGGCTTCCTCGTCCGCCAGGTGCCGCAGCGCGGCGAGCGAGTCCTCCGCGTCACCGAGCGCGGTCAGTACCGCCTGGCGGTAGCTCGCCACCGCCTGGTCGTAGTTGGCGGCAGCGACACGGTTTTGCGCCAGCCGCGCACCGCCATTGAACAGGGTCTCGGCCAGCGTCGGCCCCAGGCTCCAGAAGCGGTTCGGGAGCTCGACGATGTGCTGCCACGCGGTCGCCTGGTAGCCACCGCTGCCGGACAGCGCGAGGGTGGGGAACCAGGCTCCACGCGCGACGCCGATCCCCGCATTGGCGGCCGCCACGCGCCGCTCGGCGGCGGCGACGTCCGGTCGCCGCTCGAGCAGAGTCGCGGGCAGTACCGAGGGGACCGGCGGCAGAGTCGGCAGTGCGGCCACCACCGGCAGGCTGAACTCGCTGGGCGAGCGGCCGGCGAGCGCCGCGATCGCGTGTTCGAGCTGGGCGCGCTGCACGGCGAGGTCGGCATCCTGGGCCTCCGCACCCGCCAGTTGCGACTGCGCTTCCGTCACGTCGGTCCGTGGGGCGACCCCCGCGGCGTAGCGATTCTGGGTGATCTCCAGCGAACGCCGGTAGGCGGCGATCGTGCGGTCCAGCAGCTCGCCCTGCGTATCGAGCGAACGTAGCTGCACGTAGTCCTGCGCGAGCGTCGCCGTCACCGACAGCTGGGCCGCGAGGAAGTCGCCACGACTTGCCTCGGCCGCCGCACGGCTCTGCTCGAGGCCGCGGCGCAGCCGGCCCCAGAGGTCGAGTTCCCACGACAGGCTGCCCGTCAGCCGGTCGCTCGTGTAGGTTGCGCCGCCCTGGTTCGTGCCGCCCGCCGCGATACCGGCGGCTGCGACACCATTCTGGCTGCGCAGCGTTGAGGCGGCGACGCCCACGGTCGGCAGCAACGCGCCGCGCGCGATGCCGACCGCGGCCAGTGCCGATCGGTACTGCGCATCGGCCGCCACGAGGGTCTGGTTCGCCTGGGTCGCCGACTGCTCCAGGCCATCCAGCGTGTCGTCGGCGTACGCCTGCCACCAGGTACCGCGCGGCATTTCGTCACCGGGCTGCGCCGCCTGCCATGCCTCCTTGAACGTCGACGGGCGTGCCGCCTCGGGACGGCGATAGTCCGGGCCCACCGCGCAGCTGCTGAGGGCGGCGGCCACCACTACCAGGACGACGGCTCTGTTCGGGGTCACGCGGGCTCCAGGACGGGGGCGTCGCGCCGGCCGCGGCGTCGCGACAGCACCCACAGTCGAAGGCGGTCGAGATACAGGTACACCACCGGCGTGGTGAACAGCGTCAGCAGCTGGCTGAGCGCCAGGCCGCCGACGATGGCGATACCGAGCGGCTGGCGCAGCTCGGCGCCGTCGCCATGACCGAACGCCAATGGCAACGCGCCGGCGAGCGCCGCCACGGTCGTCATCATGATGGGGCGGAAGCGACGCAGGCAGGCCTCGAGAATCGCCGCCCGCGAGTCCAGGCCCTGGGTACGCTCGAGCTCGAGCGCCACGTCGATCATCATAATGGCGTTCTTCTTCACCAGCCCCAGCAGCAGGAAGACGCCGATCAGCGCGATCAGCGTGAAGTCGAACCGCAGCGCGAGCAGCGCCAGCAGCGCGCCGACGCCCGCCGACGGAATCGTCGACAGCAGGATCGTGATCGGGTGCAGCGTGCTCTCGTAGAGGATGCCGAGCACGAGATACATCGCCACGATCGCGGCGCCGATCAGCAGCGGCATGGTGTTCACGGATCCCTGGAACAGCTTGGCCGTCCCCTGAAAACTGCCCCGCACGTTGCTCGGCACCCCGAGCCTCGCGAACGCGCTCTCGACGGCCCGCGTGGCCTTAGACATCGCGATGCCCGGCGGCAGGTTGAAGGAGATCGTCGAGGACGCGAACT
>JAFEDP010000544.1 GCA_018241545.1 Pseudomonadota bacterium | reverse complement strand
GCGGACCAGCCCGCTCTTGAGGCGTCCGCGGTCGCCGTCGAGCACGAAGCGCAGCGCGGCGAGCGGCACCGGCGCGAGGCGCGCGAGTCGACCCGGGTGGCGGCGCAGCGCCGCCAGGAGGTACGGCACCAGCGTGTCGTGCCAGGTCAGCGTGCCGTCGAGGTCGAACACGGCGACGGCGCGCGCCGCGGGGCGCGCCGTCGCCGGGCCGGGCGGGACCGCCGCGCTCAGGCGGCCTTGTCCTTGCCGACGAGGCTCCTGAGCACGTACTGCAGGATGCCGCCGTGGCGGTAGTACTCGAGCTCCTTGGGCGTGTCGATGCGCACCCGCGCCGCGAACTCGATCGTGCGCCCGTCCTCGCCGCGCGCCAGCACCTGGACGCGCTTGGCGGCGCCGCCGTCGAGGCCGGCGAGCTCGAAGACCTCGCGCCCGGTGAGCCCCAGCGAGGCGGCGCTGGCGCCGTTCTCGAACTGCAGCGGCAGCACGCCCATGCCGATCAGGTTGGAGCGGTGGATGCGCTCGAAGCTCTCGGCGATCACCGCACGCACGCCGAGCAGCATCGTGCCCTTGGCGGCCCAGTCACGCGAGGAGCCGGTGCCGTACTCCTTGCCGGCGATCACGATCAGCGGGGTGCGCTCGGCCTTGTACTTCATCGCCACGTCGAAGATCGAGCCCTGTTCGCCGCTCGGCAGGTGCACCGAGATGCCGCCCTCGGTGCCAGGCACCAGCAGGTTGCGCAGGCGGATGTTGGCGAAGGTGCCGCGCATCATGACCTCGTGGTTGCCGCGGCGCGCGCCGTAGGAGTTGAAGTCCTTGGGCTCGACGCCCTGCGCCATCAGGTACTTCGCCGCCGGGCTCGACTTGGAGATGTTGCCGGCCGGGGAGATGTGGTCGGTCGTGACCGAGTCGCCGAGCACCGCGAGCGCGCGGGCCGCGCGGATGTCGCCGACCGCGCCCGGGGTCATCGTCATGCCGTCGAAGTACGGCGGGTTGCGCACGTAGGTGGACTTCGCGTCCCAGGCGTAGACCTCGCCCGCCGGCACGCGGATCGCGTTCCAGTGCTCGTCGCCCTTGAACACCGAGGCGTAGCTCTTCTTGAACATCGCCGCATCGACCGAGCGCTGCACCGCCGCGGCGACCTCGGCCGGGCTCGGCCAGACCTCCTTGAGGTATACCGGCCGGCCATCGCTGCCGGTGCCGAGCGGCTCGCTGGTGAGGTCGACGTCCATCGAGCCGGCGAGCGCGTAGGCGACGACGAGCGGCGGCGAGGCCAGGAAGTTCATCTTGACCTCGGGGTGCACGCGGCCCTCGAAGTTGCGGTTGCCGGAGAGCACCGAGGCGGTGGTGATGTCCCCGGCGCGGATCGCGTCCGAGATCTCCGCGCGCAGCGGCCCGGAGTTGCCGATGCAGGTCGTGCAGCCGTAGCCGACCGTGTAGAAGCCGACCGCCTCGAGGTCGCCGAGCAGCCCGGCCGCCTTCAGGTAGTCGGTGACCACGCGCGAGCCCGGCGCGAGCGAGGTCTTGACCCAGGGCTTGGCGGCGAGGCCGCGGGCGCGGGCCTTCTGCGCGAGCAGCCCCGCGGCCACCAGCACGGCCGGGTTCGAGGTGTTGGTGCAGCTCGTGATCGCGGCGATCACGACCGCGTTGTCCTTGAGCTCGTAGCCGCCGCCGGCGACGGCGGCGCGGCCGCTGGCGGTGGGGTTCTTGGCGGCGCGCTCCTCGGCGGCCTTCTTGACCGCGGCCTGCGACACCGCCTTGGTGCGGCCGAGCGGCACGCGGTCCTGCGGGCGCTTGGGACCGGCGAGCGAGGGCTCGACGCTGCCGAGGTCGAGCTCGAGCACGTCGGTGTACTCCGCGGCGCGCTGCCCGGGCAGGCGCCACAGGCCCTGGGCCTTGGCGTAGGCCTCCACGAGGCGCACCTGCTCGGGCGGGCGGCCGGTGAGCTCGAGGTAGCGGATCGTCTCCTCGTCGACCGGGAACACCGCGATCGTCGAGCCGAACTCCGGCGACATGTTGCTGATCGTGGCGCGGTCGGCGAGCGGCAGGCTGGCGAGGCCGTCGCCGAAGAACTCGACGAACTTGTCGACCACGCCCTTCTTG
>JAFEDP010000543.1 GCA_018241545.1 Pseudomonadota bacterium | reverse complement strand
CCGACCGGCTCGAGCACGTCGTCGAGCATGTGATCCGCAACGCGCAGGACGCAACCCCCGCCGAGGGCTGGGTACGCGTCGAAGTGCGCCGCCGCGGCGAAGCGCGGCCAGAAGTCGGCGCTCTCCTTCGGCGCGCCGAACGGGTGGGTCGAGTACACCGCGTCCAGATGCCCCACGAGGTCCGCATGCTCGTCCTTGATCGCCAGCGTCTGCGGATGGGCGTTGGTCAGCAGCACGCGCCGCTTGCCGAGCGCGCGCAGACGCGCGAGGAACGCCTCGGCGCCCGGGATCCACGCGACCTGCTCGCGCACGCCGCGCTTGATCGCCGGGATGTCGAGCCCGAGCTCGCGGCTCCAGTAGTCGATGCAGTACCAGTCGAGCCGGCCGCGCGCGGCCTCGAAGCGCGGCATCAGCGCCGCCAGCGCCTGCTCGGCGCTCAGGCCGTAGGTGGTCGCGTACACCGCGGGCACGTGCTCCTGCCAGAACCAGTTGTCGAAGCGCAGGTCGAGCAGCGTGCCGTCCATGTCGAGCAGCACGGTGTCGATCTCGTCCCAGGGCAGCGGCGTGGCCGGCGGCAGCATGCCGCTATGATATAACGCGCCGTCCGGCCCGCCCCGATGACTCCCGTCCCGCACCTGCTGCTCACCGACGTCGTCGCCCTCGCCCGCGAGGCCGGCGCGGCGATCCTCGATGTGTACGCCGGGGAGTTCGACGTCACGCGCAAGGGCGACGACTCGCCGCTCACGGTCGCGGACCTGCGCTCCCACCGGATCATCAGCGCCGGGCTCGCGGCGCTGGCACCCGAGGTGCCGGTGATCTCAGAGGAGGCGGAGCTGCCGCCGCTCGCGCAGCGCGGCGCCTGGGACTGGCTGTGGCTGGTCGACCCGCTGGACGGCACCCGCGAGTTCGTCGACCGCAGCGGCGAGTTCACCGTCAACATCGCGCTGATCCACCGCCAGGTGCCGGTGCTCGGCGTGCTGCACCAGCCGCTGTCGGGCGTCGACTACTACGCCGCCGCGGGCGGCGGCGCCTTCCGCCAGGGCCGCGACGGCGTCGCCGAGCGCATCGCCGCGCGCCCGCGCATCGAGGGTCCGCCGCGCGTGGTCGGCAGCCGCTCGCACCGCGGCAGCCGGCTCGACCCCTTCCTGGCGCGGCTCGGGCCGCACGAATTCCGTCCGCTCGGCAGCGCCGCCAAGTTCGGCCTGATCGCCGAGGGCAGCGCCGACCTCTACCCGCGGGTCGGCCCGACGTCGGAATGGGACACCGCCGCCGGCCAGGCGATCGCCGAGCTCGCCGGGGCGCACGTGGTGGGCCGCGACGGCCGGCCGCTGCGCTACAACGCACGCGAGACGCTGATCAACCCGGACTTCGTCTGCTACGCCGACCCGTCGCGGCCGTGGCACGAGTTCCTGTGAACCTCTCGGCCACCGAGTTCGCGCTGCTCGCGGTGCTCGCCACCGTGCTCGGGCTCGCCTGGCGCGCGTCAGTGGACGCGCGCGCGCTGGCCTTCGAGGCCGCCCGCGATGCCTGCGTGCAGGCCGGCGTGCAGCTGCTCGACGATACGGTCGTGTTCCGCAGCTGGCGCCTCGCGCGCGCGCGCGGCGGCCCGGCGCTGGAGCGCACCTACCTGTTCGACTACAGCGACGACGGCAGCGGGCGCCGCCACGGCTTCGTGGTGCTGCGGGGCGGGGCGGTCGAGGTGGTCGGCCTCGGTCCGACGCTGGTCGCCGGCGGGCGCGCATGAGCGCCGTCGACCTGCACCTGCACTCCACCTGCTCGGACGGCGTTCTGACGCCCGCGGCGCTGGTCGAGTACCTCGCCGCGGCCGGCGTGCGGCTGTTCGCGCTGACCGACCACGACACCGTCGCCGGCCAGGCCGAGGCCCGGGCCGCCGCCGGGCGGCTCGGCCTTGCCTGCGTGACCGGCATCGAGCTGTCGGCGCGCTGGCACGGACGAACCGTGCACGTCGTGGGCCTCGGCCTCGACCCGGACGCCCTCAGCACGCGCCACGCGGTCGCCGAGCGGCTGGCCCTGCGCCGCGCGCGCGCGGTGGCGATCGCCGAGCGCCTCGAGCGCGCCGGCGCCCCCGGGCGGGCGGTGCTGGCGC
>JAFEDP010000542.1 GCA_018241545.1 Pseudomonadota bacterium | reverse complement strand
CGGACGGGCGCGGGGACGGGGATGGATACCGGACACACGGCCGCCGGGTGCGGCCTGCCGACGAGCGAGGCGGCGCGGGCCAATGGCGGGCACGACCCGGTCGGGCTCTACCACCCGGCGTTCGAGCGCGACAGCTGCGGCTTCGGGCTGATCGCCAACCTCGACGACCAGCCGAGCCACTGGCTGGTGGAGACCGCGATCGGCTCGCTGAACCGCCTCACGCACCGCGGCGCGGTGGCGGGGGACGGCAAGACCGGCGATGGCTGCGGGCTGCTGCTCAAGAAGCCGGAGGCGTTCCTGCGCGCGGTCGCCGCCGAGGCCGGCCTCGAGCTCGGTCTGCGCTTCGCGACCGGCATCGCGTTCCTGTCGAGCTACGAGGACGCCGCGGCGCGCGCCAAGGCGACGCTGGAGGCGCAGCTCAAGCGCGAGGGCCTCGTGGTCGCGGGCTGGCGCACCGTGCCGACCGACCCCGCGGCCTGCGGCGCCGAGGCGCTCAGGACCCGGCCGCGCATCGAGCAGGTGTTCGTGCGCTGCCTCGACGACATCGACGAGGCGAGCTTCAACCGCCGGCTGTTCCTCGCGCGGCGCCGGACGGAGAAGGCGCTGGAGCACCGCGACCCGGTGTTCTACATGCCGTCGCTGTCGGCCTCGACGCTGGTCTACAAGGGCATGGTGATGCCCGAGCACCTGACCGAGTTCTACCCGGACCTCGCCGACCCGCGGCTCGAGAGCTCGGTGGCGGTGTTCCACCAGCGGTTCTCGACGAACACGCTGCCGCAGTGGCGGCTCGCGCACCCGTACCGCTTCCTGGCCCACAACGGCGAGATCAACACGATCTCCGGCAACCGCCACTGGGCGGTGGCGCGCGGGCCGCTGTTCCGCTCGCCGTTCCTGCCGGACCTCTCGGACATACAGCCGCTCGTGTCGCTGAGCGGCTCCGACTCGCAGACCCTCGACAACATGCTCGAGGTGCTGCTGATGGGCGGCCTCGACGTGCTGCACGCGATGCGGATCCTGATCCCGCCCGCGTGGCAGACCGTCGACACGCTCGACCCGGACCTGCGCGCCTTCTACGAGTTCTACTCGCCGCACATGGAGCCGTGGGATGGCCCGGCCGGCATCGTGCTGACCGACGGCCGCTACGCCGCCTGCACGCTCGACCGCAACGGCCTCAGGCCCGCGCGCTGGGTCATCACCAAGGACCGCCACCTGACGGTCGCCTCCGAGATCGGCGTCTGGGGCTACCGCCCGGAGGACGTCGTGCGCAAGGGCAAGCTCGGACCGGGCGAGATCCTGGCGCTGGACCTGCAGACCGGCGAGCTGCTCGACTCCCGCCGCGTCGACGCGATCCTGAAGGCCCGTCACCCCTACAAGGCCTGGCTCAAGAAGGGCGTGCGCTACCTCGAGAGCGACCTGATCGACGCGCGCCTCGCGGCCGAGCCGATGGACCGCGACACGCTCGACCTCTACCAGAAGATGTTCAACGTCACCGCCGAGGAGCGCGACGAGATCATCCGCGTGCTGGCCGAGGACGAGAGCGAGGCGGTGGGCTCGATGGGCGACGACACGCCCATGCCGGTGCTGTCGCACCGCATCCGCTCGCTGTACGACTACTTCCGCCAGCAGTTCGCGCAGGTCACGAACCCGCCGATCGACCCGCTGCGCGAGTCGATCGTCATGAGCCTGCAGACGCAGATCGGGCCGGAGTGCAACGTGTTCGCGCCATCGCCCGAGCACGCGCGCCAGATCGTGCTCAACTCGCCGATCCTGTCGCAGCGCAAGCTGCGCCAGATCCTGGCGCACAAGGAGTTCGGGCTGACGCACGAGTTCGTCGACCTGCAGCACCCCGAGGACGAGAGCCTGGCGCGCGCGCTCGAGCGCATCTGCGACCAGGCCGAGGCCGCGGTGCGCGCCGGCCGCCTCGTGCTGCTGCTCTCGGACCGCTACCTGGTGCGCGGCAAGGTGCCGATCCACGCGCTGCTCGCGACCGGCGCCGTGCACCACCGGCTGGTGCAGACCGGCCTGCGCTGCAAGTGCAACCTGCTGATCGAGACCGGCACGGCGCGCGACCCCCACCACTTCGCCTGCCTGATCGGCTACGGCGCGACGGCGGTCTACC
>JAFEDP010000541.1 GCA_018241545.1 Pseudomonadota bacterium | reverse complement strand
GAGCGGGCCGCGCCCCGCCCCGGGAGCGAGGCGCCCGCCACCCGGGCGCCCCGTCCATCACCGGCCGGCGGCGCGCTCCCCGGCGCCGGTCAGAATGGCCACAGCACCTTGAGCATCGCCCCGTAGTCGCGCGTGTGGCTCGAGAACTGCCCGAGCAGGTCGAGCCGCAGCGCCGCGCCGCTCGGCCTCACGACATCGATGCCCGCCGTCGCGTCGAAGTAGGTCTGGTCGAAGGCCTCCCGGACGACGAACGTGCCTGCCTGCGCCGGCGCGGCCGCGAGCCGCGCCGTGAGCTCGGGCTCCGTGCCGCCGAGGTAGCGCGTCACGCCGACCACCACGTGCGGCCGCACCGCCGTGCCGCCCTTGGCCGAGGCCTCCCCGCCGATCTCGATCGCCGGCCGCACGTGCCCGTAGCTGGCGCTGCGCTCGGCGACCTCGAGGTCGGCGGCACCCGCGCCCGACTCCGACACCGCGTCGAAGCGCACGTGGGTGAAGCCGCCGTCGAGGGTCGGCCGCACGTACCAGCCGCCGCGCTCGAAGTCGTGCGCGACGCGCAGCCCCGCCCCGGTCACGCGGTCGTTGCGGGCACCGTGCGCGCGGGCTCCCGGCGTCGGGAAGTCGATGTAGCGCGTGGTGTCGTAGCTGCCGGCCGAGCCGGTCAGCGAGGCGCCGACCGTGGTGCGGCCGAAGCTGCGGCTGAGCGACAGGCCCGCCATCACCGAGTGTCCCTCCGTCATCGCCCGCTCGCGCACGTCGAGCGTGCCGTCCTGGTAGGCGAGCGCGGCGCCGAGCCGCCACGCCTGCGCGATCACCTTCTGGATCCCCGCGGTGACCGTTTCGGCGTGCTCGGCATAGGCGAAGTTCTCGACGCTCGCGTCGCTGTCGAAGCGGTTGGCATCGAGGTTCAGCCACGCGCAGTCGGCCTCGCGCGCGTCGGCCTCGGCCCGCCCGCGGTCCGGGCAGCCGAAGGTCTGGTCGGCGAAGCGCTGGCGCGACAGCACCGCGACGACCTCCGAGCTCGCGTAGGGCTCCGGGCTCAGCTGGTCGTAGGCCGCCCCCAGCTGCCGCACGCCCGGCAGCGCGACGAGCCCCGCGATCATCGGCCCGAGCGCCGGCGCGCTGCCGGCGACCTGCACGCTGTTGAAGTACCGGCCGATCGCCGTCTCGTTGCGGTTGAGCCCGAAGGGGGCGAAGTCGACCGACAGCGTCAGTGCCACGTCGTTCGCGTTCGGATAGGCGAGCCAGTAGTGCACGACCGCCGTGTCCTGCGCGGCGAGGCCGAGGCCCGCGTCGGTCGTGCCGCCCGCGGCGCTCAGGATCGTCACCTGGCGGGTGCCGGGGCGGATCGCCGCCGGATCCTGGGTGCTGAGCGCCACGGTCCCGGCGAGGTCGGCCGCGCCGCTGACGTTGACGCGGTCGGCCGCGTCCCCGGCGAAGTCGAGGTCCACCTGGTAGACGGCCGAGGCCTCCTGGTGCAGGCCGGCCGTCAGCGCCGTCGTGTGCACGACGCCCACGCCGCCGGGCGAGAGCGCGCCCGAGTTCTCGAGCAGGGCACCGCTGCCGAGGTTCAGGATCGCGCCGCTGTGCAGGGTGGCGCCGGCCTCGTTGACGAAGTGGTTGTTGCCGGCGCCGAGGTCGATGTTGCCGATCACGGTACCGTAGTTCGTGACCGTCTCGTCGCCCGCGCCACCGGTGATCGCGTAGCCGGCGAGGCCCGACACCGAGCCCAGCGTCCCGTGGTTCACGAGGCGGTTGTCACTGCCGCCCAGGAACCCGACCGCCGCGCCCGCGCCGCTGCCGCCGGTCACGTGCCCGCCGTTGACGTCGATGGCGATGCGGCCGTTGCCGCTGCCGCCCTCGCTCTGCGCGAGGATCGCGAACGCGTTCGCGCCGGTCGCGCTGATGTCGGCACTCGTCGTCACCGTGACATCGCCCGCCATGCCCGCATCGCCGTTGCTGCCGGCGAAGGCGAACGGCAGGCCGAACGTGGCGGGACCGAAGGCGACGCCGCCGCCGCCGCCGATCGACTGGGCGAAGACGCCGTGCGCGCCCGCGCCGCTCGTCGCGATGCTGCCGGTGCTGGTGACGCTGACCGCGCCGCCCGCCCCGCCCGCGCCGCCGTTGCC
>JAFEDP010000540.1 GCA_018241545.1 Pseudomonadota bacterium | reverse complement strand
TGATCCGGGTGACCCACAACACCGCGATCGATTATCTGCGCCGGCGTGCTCGCCACGCGGCGCGCCACGTGGATGAGGAGCTGGACGTGATCATCGATCCCACGCCCGTTGCTGCATTCGACTCCGCGCTCGTGAGCCTGCGGACCTTCATGCGGCTGCCGGCGTTGCAGCGCAGCACGGTGATCTTCAAGGACGTGCTCGGCTACTCCCTGCAGGAAATCTCGGGTTTTACCGGGAGCAGCGTGCCGGGCGTGAAGTCGGCGCTGCAGCGGGGACGCGCGCGCCTGCAGGAGCTGGCGTCGGAGCCGGCGGATGCGAGCCCGCCCAGGCTCGATGATCGGGAGCGCGACCTGCTCGTCGCCTACGCGAACCGCTTCAACGCGCGGGATTTCGACGCCGTGCGCAGCATGCTGGCGGACGAAGTGAGGCTCGACCTGGTCAACCGCGTGCAGGCGCAGGGCAAGGTGCCGGTCTCGAACTACTTCAGCAACTACAGCCGACTGGGCGGCTGGGCACTCGGAATCGGCCTCGTCGACGGTCGCGCGGCACTGCTCCCCTTCGATCCGGACGACGTCGGCGGACCGCCGCTTTACTTCGTGGTCCTGGAGTGGGCACTCGACCGGGTCACGGCGATCCGCGATTTCCGCTACGCCCGCTATGCGCTCGAGGGCGCCGAGATCATCGTTCTGGAACGGCCGGGCTGAGCCCGCGGAGGACGCCGCGCTGGTGCCGGGGTAGTGCGACGCGACGTGGCCGCGTCCGCTCGCGGCCGGCTTGCCGACGGCGGACCCTCGCCCTGCCCCCCTAGACCGCCACCCGGCCGAGGGGCGCCCGCGTCGCGCCGTCCTGCGTGCGGGGACGCACGCTGCCGGTGCCTGGCCTCGTCGGCGCCGATGCGCGCGCGGGCTGCGCGGCAACCGCATAGCGCGCCACCAGGTCCGCCAGGCGCGACGCTTGACCGAGGATCGCCTCGCTCGCCGCCGAAGCCTCCTCGACCAGCGCCGCATTCTGCTGTGTCATCTCGTCCATCTGCATGACGGCCCGGTTCACCTGGTCGATGCCGGCCGCCTGCTCCTGGCTCGCCGCCGCTATCTCGGCCACCACCTCGGCCACGCGCCTGACCGCCGCAGCGATGTCCGCCAGCGCAGCGCCCGACCGACCGACGAGGTCGCTGCCCTCTGCAACCTTGGCCACGCTGTCGGCGATCAGACCCTTGATCTCCTTCGCAGCCGTCGCGCTGCGCCCGGCCAGATTGCGGACCTCGCTGGCAACGACCGCGAAGCCCCGCCCCTGCTCGCCGGCCCGAGCCGCCTCGACGGCAGCGTTGAGCGCGAGCAGGTTGGTCTGGAAGGCGATCTCATCGATGACGCCAATGATGTCGCCGATCCGACGGCCGGACTCGCTGATGGCGCCCATGGCGCCGATGGCCGTGGCGACCACGGCACCGCCCTGCTCGGCCTGCTCGCGCGCACCGATCGCAAGCTGCCGCGCCTGCGCGGCACTGTCTGCCGTCTGCCTCACCGTGACCGTCATCTGCTCCATGCTCGAGGCCGTCTCCTCGAGACTCGAGGCCGATTCCTCCGTTCGCTGGCTCAGGTTCAGGTTGCCGCGCGATATCTCCTGCGCGCCGCCGCGCACCTCGTCCGCCGCACCCTTGATCTCGGCGACGAGCGTCATGACATTTCCGAGCAGGCTGTTGATGCTCGCCGACAGCTCCTCCACCGGCCCGGACTTCCCGGCGAGCGGGATGCGCTCGGCGAGATTCCCTTCCATCGCCAGCTGCACGGCCCGGCGCGTCTCCCGTACCGCAGCATCGAGCGACGCCTTCATCCGCACCTGCTCCGAGATGTCGCACGCGTAGGCGACGACCTTGTAGGGCGCGCCGCTCAGGTCGAGGATCGGGCTGTAGATCGCCTGGACGTGGATCTCGCTGCCATCCTTGGCCACGCGCCGATACTGGCCGGACTCGTGGCCGCCGCCGCGCAGCCGCTCCCACAGTTCCCGCAACTGCGCGCTGTCCCGCTCGCCGGCCGGAACGAACAGGCTGTCGTGCCGAGCGACGACCTCCTCCTGCCGGTAGCCGAACAGGGCCAGGAAGTTGGCGTTGGCCGCACGCACGGTGCCGTCG
>JAFEDP010000053.1 GCA_018241545.1 Pseudomonadota bacterium | reverse complement strand
GCCGGGCCGAGCAGCAGCGTCGCGAGCGCCGCGACGACGAGCGGAGCGGCGAAGAGCAGGTACAGCTCCCTCGGCGACCAGCCACGGTCGCCCAGGATGCCGGCCGCGAGCGGCGCCAGGATCGCGCCGAGCCGCCCGACGCCCAGCGCCCAGCCCATGCCGGTGCCGCGGACCTGTGCCGGGTACAGCGGCGGCCCGACGGCATACAGGCCTGCCATGGCCGCGTTGGTGATGATGCCGAGCAGCAGCACCATCGCCAGGGCGGCGGCCGCCTGGTCAAGGAAGGCGCTCATCGCGGCCGTGGCGGCGGCGCTCGCGAGCAGTACGGCCAGCAGCAGCCGATGGGCGTCAGCGCGCGCGACGACCACGGCATAGAGCGCGCAGCCGGCGATCCCGCCGAGGTTGAGGAGCACGCCGCCGGTCAGCCCGTGGCTGCTGCTGAGCCCCGCCGCCTGCAGCAATCGCGGCGTCCAGCTGACGATGAAGTAGAAGCCGGCCATGGTGCAGAAGAACACCATCCAGAGCAGCACCGTCACGGGGCGCAGCACGAGCGCGAGGTCGGTGCGCAGCGCCCGCGGTGCGGACGCATCCGGCAGCGCGGCGAGCGCGGTGCGCCGCATGGCGCCGAGCAGTGCATTGACCTGCTCGAGCGCGCGTGCCGGCCGTCGGGCCACGAGGAAGTCGAGCGACTCGGGCAGGCGCCGCCAGGCGACCGGCAGCATCACGAGCGTCATCGAGCCGCCGATCACGAATGCCGAGCGCCACCCGTGGCGAGGTATCGCGTATGCGGCCAGCAGGCCGCCGAGCGTCGCTCCGATCGAGTAGCCGGTGGCATAAGTGCCCAGAGCCACGCGCCGCCAGCGCTGCGGCGAGTACTCGGAGACGATGACCGCGACGCTCGCGATCGTGCCTCCGACCCCGACGCCCGTCACCGCTCGCAGCAGGACCAGGTCGCCGAAGCCGCGCGCCACGGCCGAGACCAGCATGCCGGCCGCCGCGATGGCCACCGCGCACAGGATGACGCGGCGGCGCCCCCAGCGGTCGGCGCAGGGGCCGAGCACCAGCGCACCGAGTCCCATCCCGACGAGCCCGGCGCTCAGCAGGTAGCCGAGCTCCGTGTTCGGCAGTCGCCATTCCGCCTTGACGCCCGATGCGGCGAAGGACATGGCGAGCGCATCGAAGCCATCGAGCATGTTGAGTGCGACGCAGGTCGCCACCGCGGCGATCTGGAACCCCGTCAGGGGCCCCTCGTCGACCAGCCGTCGAAGCTCGTTGGACATGCGCGATCCCCGCCGGTTGGCCGTGCCCGCCGAGCATCGGGCAAAGCGTAGCGGGGTGCAACCGCGTCCACCGACCGCAGCCGGTGCTACGCTGCTCGCATGTGGTGCGGCGCGCAAATCGGTTGCGGGAGCCTGGCGCCGGCGGAAGCGCCGCGGTGCCGCATCACGCGGCGCGCGGGGGTGGCGCTGCGGTCCGGGCGGCAGCGTACGCGAGCCGGACCCGTGCCGCGCGGGCAGCGGCGCCGTGTCGACCGGCGGGGCAGGTAGCCGTGGGCCAGGTCACCCGCGCGCTCATTCTCGCGAACGTCGGCGCGTTCGTGCTGCAGCTGGCGTTCCCCGATCTGCAGCTGACGTTTGCGCTCTGGCCGCCCGGGCCCGTTGCGGTGGACGGCGTCTCGGCGGGATTCCGGCCGTGGCAGCTCGTCAGCTACGCGTTCCTGCATCAGAGCGTCCCGCACCTCGGGCTCAACATGCTGGCGCTGTGGATGTTCGGCCGTGACTGCGAGGCGGCGCTGGGTGCCCGTCGCTACCTCGCGCTCTACGCGGCGGCGGTGGTGACGGCCGCGGCGGCGCAGCTCGCGGTCGCCATCCTGTCCGGCTCGCGCTACCCGACGATCGGGGCGTCGGGCGGCATTTTCGGCGTGCTGCTCGCCTTCGCGGTGCTGTTTCCTGACCGGCGCATCCTGCTGCTGATCCCGCCCGTCCCGATGCCGGCGCGGGTCTTCGTCGTGGTGTACGGATTCATCGAGCTCGCCAACGGCGTGCTCGGAACCCGCGACGGCGTGGCGCACTTCGCCCATCTCGGCGGCATGCTCGGCGCGTGGTGGATGCTCCGGCGCTGGCGGCGCGCGGCGCGCTAGTAGTGCGGCGGGACCTCGAACCGGTTCTGGGTCGCCGCTGGCGCATCGGCGTCGAGCCGTGCGGCGAACTGCTTGAGCCGGGCCTCGCTGCCATCCAGCCGCATCTGCTGCCGGTAGAGGGCGTCGGAGAGGTCCTGCAGCGCCTGTTCGAGGTGCGCGACCTTGAACTCGAGCGCCTCGATGCGGTTGTCACGGTCGTCCGGCACGATGGCGCGCTCCGGGTGCAAAGCCCTCGCCAATTATAGCGGCCCGCCCGCCGCGTGCCCGGCGGGCACGAGCAGCGCCGGCTCCAGCTCTCGCGCGTTCGCCAGCCCAAGCTGGCCCAGCACCAGGTCGAACTCCTCGCGCAGGATCTCGAGCGCGCGCGCGGCACCGGCCTGTCCGGCGGCGGCGACCCCGTAGACGGGTGGCCGGCCGACGAACACGAAGTCCGCGCCGCGGCACAGCGCGATGGCGACGTCCGAACCGCTGCGCACACCGCCGTCCGCCATGACCACCATGTCTGTGCCGGCCGCGGCCCGGATCTCCGGCAGTACGACGAGCGCCGACGGCAGGCAGTCGAGCTGGCGGCCGCCGTGGTTCGAGACAATTACGCCGTCGACGCCGAGCGTCGCGGCGCGCCGCGCGTCGTCCGGGTGCTGGATGCCCTTGATCACCAGGCGTCCCGGCCAGGCACGGCGGTAGGCCTCGACGTCCCGCCAGGTCTGCGTCACGTAGGACTGCGCGACGAAGTACTCGCCGACCTCACGCGCGGAGGCGCCGGGGCGGGTGTAGCGCGCCCAGCTGCCGAAGCTCGGCAGGCCGCCGTGGCGCAGGTACTCGAGCGTCCAGGCCGGATGCCGCAGGCCGTCGAGTAGCAGCGCCGGCGTGAGCCGCACGTTGTAGTCGAAGCGGTTGCGGATGTCGCGGTGGCGGCGCGCCGGGACCGGCAGGTCCACGGTCAGGACCAGCACCTCGATCTGCGCCTGCGCGGCCCGGTGCACGAGGTCGAGCGAGACGCGCGGCTCGCGGGCAGGATACAGCTGGTACCAGGTGTGGCGCGGCGCCGCCTGCGCGGCTTCCTCGATCGAGGCGATGCTCGCCCCGGACAGCACGTAAGGGACGTCCGCCTGCTGCGCCGCGCGCGCGAGCAGCGACTCCCCATTGGCCCTGAACAGTCCGACGAGGCCGACCGGCGCGATGCCGACCGGCATCGAGTAGCGCCGCCCCCAGAGCGTCGTGGACGTGTCCCGCTGGCTGACGTCCACCAGGTAGCGGGGCCTGAGCCGATAGGCGGCGAACGCGGCGCGATTGTGCCGAACTCCGGCATCGTCGCCGGCGCCGCCATCGATGTAGTCGAACAGCAGCCGTGGCAGCCGTCGCCGGGCCAGCCGGCGCAGGTCGTCGAGGCCCGCGACGGATGCGGGATCGAGGCTACTCATGCTCGAGCGGCAGGTGCACGGAGAAGCGGGTACCGCGGGGCTCATTGGCGCTCATCACCAGCCCGCCGCCGAGCGCGGCGAACCGCTCCTGCACGCCGAGCAGGCCCAGCGCGTTCGCCTTGTCGAGATCCCGGTCGGCGACACCGATGCCGTCGTCGTCCACGGTCAGCGTCATCCGGCCTGGCTCCGGCAGCAGCCGGATCGCGACGCGCGTCGCGCGCGCGTGACGGGCGACATTCATGAGCGCCTCCTGGACGGCGCGGAAGAAGACGAGGCGCGTGGCGTCGTTCAGGCGCGGCGTGGGACTGGCTTCGCTGACCTCGATGTGCAGGCCGGCGCGTTCGCTGAACTGGCGTGCGTACTGGCTCACGGCGGTCACGAGCGGAAGGTGTACCAGCATGCCGGGCCGCAGCGAATTGGTCAGCTCGCGCAGGTCCCGGATGCACTTGTCGATCGCCCGGGCGACCTCGTCGCAGGCGGTCCTGAGCGGCGAGTCGTTCGCGGTCTGGCTGCGCAGTCGATTGAGATCCAGCGTCGCAGCCACGAGGTCCTGGGCGATGCCTTCGTGGAGGGCGTGCGCCACGGACCGGCGTTCGTCCTCCCGCACCGTCTCGAGTCGCTGCGCCAGCTCGCGGATGCGCTCATACGAGTGGCGCAGGCTGGTGATGTCCTCGACGGTCGCCAGGTAGCGATTCTGCCTGCCGTCGGGCGAGCGGAGCGCGACCGGGCGCGCGCGGGCCCAGCGCAGCTCGCCGTTCGGGCGGCGGATGCGGAAGGTGTGAACGGGCGGACCCTCGCCGCGTACGGCGTCGCGCCACGCGGCCTGGACGGCCGGCACGTCCTCCGGCAGGAACGCCTGTCGCCAGCCATCCCCCAGCGTCGCACCCGGAGGCAGACCGGCGATCTCCTCCCAGCGCGGGTTGGCGTAGGTGCACACGCCCGCGGCGTCGGTTACGAGGATGCCGACGCCCGCCGACGCTGCCAGCTCGCGGAACTGCGCCTCGCTCGCCTCGGCACGCTGCCGCGCCGCTTGCAGGCTGGCCATCAGCCGCACCGCGACCGCCAGCGTCATCAGTGGCAATGCGACCCCCGACAGCACGGTGTTCGCGATCCACACGAGCGAATTGATGTGCGCCAGGTCCGGCGACTCGAAGCTGTACGACCGGGGGTCGAACAGGATCATGAGCGCGCGTCCAAGGGTCGCGAGCGCGTCGGTGATGAACGTCAGCGCCAGGATGCGCGCGATGATCCGGCCCGGGCCGCGCGGTTCAAGCCACGCGACCGCCGCGCCGCCGCCATAGGCCGCGGCGACGATGGCCGAGAGCACGCCGACCCGCGCCGCGGTGCTGGGCCAGGCCCAGGTGAAGGCGACCGTCGCGGCGACGGCGAGCGCGATCGCCCAGCCCACGGCCCGGTCGAAGCGGCGTCCCGCGTAGAAGCGCGCGAGCCCGGCGAACAGCAGGACCGGGCCGGTCGCGAAGCTGACGTTAAAGAGCAGGGACCAGACGTGCCAGTCGACACCCGGCAGGATCACGCTGACTACGCCGCTGCCGAAGGCGACGACGGTGCACAGCGACGCGGCCGACCACAACGCCGGCCCGTCGATGCGCGGGGCGTAGCGTGCGATGCCGGCGAAGACTGCCGCCGCGCCGGCCGCGGACACGCTCAGGACGACATACAGGGTTTGCTGGTCGAGGAGGCTCACGCGTCCGGTTCCGGGGCGGGGCGGCGCGCATGGTACCGCACCGCGCGGTCGGTCCGGTCGCCCGTCGGGCGAGGGCAGCCCGGGTCTCGCCGTCGCGGCGGAACGGATACCATCGTCGAGGTCCGTCGTTGCGCCCTGGAGACGAGAACATGCCGCTGCCCCCCGTCCTGAGCCGCCTGCGCCTGCCGGTGATCGGTGCGCCGCTCTTCATCATCAGCAACCCGAAGCTCGTCATCGCGCAGTGCACGGCCGGTGTCGTCGGCGCCATGCCGGCGCTCAACGCCCGCCCTGCGGAGCAGCTCGACGAATGGCTCGCCGAGATCACCGAGGCGCTCGCCGCCCATGACCGGGCCCATCCCGACCAGCCAGCCGCGCCGTTTGCGATCAACCAGATCGTCCACCGCAGCAACGACCGGCTGGATCACGACATGCAGCTGTGCGCCAAGTACCGGGTGCCGGTCGTCATTACCTCGCTCGGCGCCCGTACCGACGTCAACGATGCCGTGCACGCGTGGGGCGGCTTGGTGTTCCACGACGTCATCAACAACGCCTTTGCACACAAGGCGGTCGACAAGGGCGCCGACGGCCTCGTGCTCGTGGCCGCCGGTGCCGGCGGTCATGCCGGGACCAAGAGCCCCTTCGCGTTGGTTCAGGAGGTCCGCGAATGGTTTGCCGGGCCGATCGCGCTCTCCGGGGCGATCGCGACCGGCGGGGCGATCCTCGCGGCGCAAGCCATGGGCGCGGACCTGGCCTACATCGGTTCCGCCTTCATCGCGACCGACGAGGCGCGCGCCAGCGATGCGTACAAGCAGGCGATCGTCGCCGCGACGTCCGACGACATCGTCTACAGCAGCTACTTCACCGGCGTGCATGGCAACTACCTGCGTGGTTCGATCCTGGCGGCGGGCCTGGACCCGGACCACCTGCCGGAGAGCGACCCGAGCAAGATGAACTTCGCGACCGGCGGTGCGGCCAAGGCGTGGAAGGACATCTGGGGCTGCGGCCAGGGCATCGGCGCCGTGCGGGAGGTGGTGCCGGCCGCGCAACTCGTGCACCGGCTGGTGCGCGAGTACGCCGCGGCGCGGCAACGGCTGGCGCTCGGGTAGGGCGGCTGGCCCGCCGTGCGGCCTGCCCGCGGATCGGCGATGCCGGTATAGTCCCGGCGACCCGCGCGTCCGCGGCATCGACCAGGGAAACGCCATGACCCGGATCACGTTCAGGATCGGACTCGTACTGCTCGCGGTCGGCATCGGCGCCTGCCAGGCGAAGCGCGAGACGGCGCCGGCGACCGCACCGGCGCGGCCACCCGCCGCAACCGTGGACGCGGCCCGCATCGCGCGCGCCGCCAGCGAGCCGGACCAGTGGCTCATGACCGGTCGCGACCAGGGGGGCACCTACTTCAGTCCGCTCGCGGACATCAACGCCTCGAACGTCGCGCGCCTCGGCTACGCCTGGGAATACCGGCTCGGCACGCGCCGCGGCCTCGAGGCGACCCCGGTGGTCGTGGACGGGGCGCTGTACGTGACCGGCAATTTCGGCTGGGTATATGCGGTCGACGCGGCCACCGGCCGCGAGTTGTGGAAGTACAACCCGGAAGTCGACGGCCAGTGGGGTCGCTACGCATGCTGCGATGCGATCAACCGCGGCGTCGCCGTCTACCAGGGACGGGTGTACGTCGGCACGCTGGATGGCTACCTGCACGCCATCGACGCGGCCACCGGCGAGCGCCTGTGGAAGGTCGACACGCTGCCGGCGCGCGGCCCGAAGGCGCCGTACACGCTGTCGGCGACCCCGGTGGTCGCCGGCGACGTGGTCGTGGTCGGGAGCGCGGGCGCCGATTTCGCCGGCGCACGCGGCTACGTCGCGGCCTTCGACCGCGCAACGGGCGCGTTCCGCTGGCGGTTCTACACCGTGCCGCGCAACCCGAAGGAGGGGCCGCAGGACCAGCCGCACCTCGTCGAGGCGATCAAGACCTGGGATCCCCGCCATCGCTGGGACGCCGGCAGCGGCGGCACCGCGTGGGACGGCATGAGCTACGACCCCGAGCTCAAGCTCGTCTACTTCGGCACCGCGAACGGCGCCCCCTACAACATCAAGGAAGGTGGCCGCAAGGGAGGCGACGACCTCTACACGGCGGCGATCGTCGCGGTGCACGCCGACAGCGGCACGCTCGCCTGGTACTACCAGACCACGCCCGGGGATCGCTGGGACTACGACAGCACGCAGAAGCTGGTGCTCGCGGACCTCGAGCTGGCCGACGGGCCGCACAAGGTCATCATGCAGGCCTCCAAGAACGGCTTCTACTACGTGCTCGACCGCGCGACCGGCAAGCTGCTGTCTGCCAACAACTACGTGTTCGTGAACTGGACCAAGGGCATCGACCCGAAGACCGGCCGCCCGATGGTCCGGCCGGAAGCCGAGTACAACCAGCAGCCGCGGCTCATGTTCCCGGCGAATGCCGGGGCGCACAGCTGGCAGCCGATGTCCTACGACCCGCAGACGAAGCTCACGTACATACCGACCATCGAATGGCCGATGATCTACAAGGATACCGGCAACACCCGGGCGGGACTGATCGAGGGCTTCTTCACGGTGCAGGCGTTTCTGCCGGACGACTACGATCCCAAGGCGCTGAAGTCGCTGTACGGACCGATGCCCTCGCTCGCGGAGCTCGACCACGGCCTGCCCCCGCCGCACGCGCGCGGTTTCCTGCGGGCCTGGGATCCTGTGCACCAGAAGCTCGCGTGGGAGGTGCCGACGGTGACGCACTGGGACGGCGGCGTGTTGTCGACCGGCGGCGGCCTGGTGTTTCAGGGCGACGCCGCGGGCAACCTCAATGTTTACGCCGCGGCGGACGGCAAGAAGCTCGCGAGCGTCGCGGTCGGCACCGGGATCATGGCGGCGCCCGCGACGTACCGGCTCAACGGGGTGCAGTACGTGGTCGTGATGGCCGGCTTCGGCGGCAACTACGTCAACTATCCGCTCACGCCGGAGATGGCCGCGTATCACCGCGACAACGAGGGCCGGATCGTGGCGTTCCGGCTCGACGGCGGCGCCGTGCCGCTGCCGGCGGAACTGCCGAACGAGCCGTTCCCGCAGCCGCCGCCGCGTGAGGGCAGTGCCGCCGTGGTCGGCAACGGCGAGGTGCTCTACAACCGCTTCTGCAGCCGGTGCCACATGCTCGACCGCGGCGTGCTGCCGGACCTGCGACGCCTGACGGCCGCCAAGCACGAGCTGTTCTACGAGATCGTGCTCAACGGCGCGCTGGCCGGCGCCGGCATGGGTCGCTGGGACGACGTGCTGTCACGCAAGGACGCCGAGGCGATCCATGCCTACATCGTCAGCGAGGCGTGGAAGGCCTACGAGGCGCAGCAGTCGCACTGACGCGCCGCGCGACGGGCGCGCGGCCGGCGGTCAGCCGCGCGTCCGGACCCGCAGCGAGTCCCAGCTGGCGTCCGCAGTCCAGCCACCGTCGACCGGCAGGCTGACGCCGTTGACGAAGCCGCTCTGCTCGGGGTCGGCGAGGTAGGCGATGGCCGCCGCCACGTCCTCGGGGCGCGCGAACCGCGCCATCGGGACGCGGTCGACGATGTCGCGGTCGGAGTAGGCGCCGCTGCCCTGGTCGGCGACGTCCATCTCGGTCTTGATCCAGCCGGGGCACACGGCGTTCACGCGCACTCCGCGGCCGCCCCATTCCGCGGCCAGGGTGCGCGTGAGCCCGATCAGCCCGTGCTTGGAGGCGTTGTAGGCGCTGCGGTGGCTGACGCCGGCGAGGCCCGCGACCGAGGCGACGTTGACGATGCTGCCGCTGCGTCGCGCCAGCATCTGCGCGCCCAGCGCCTTGCTCAGCAGGAACGGGCCGAGCAGGTTGATCGCCATCACTCGCTGCCAGTCGGCGGCGGAGGTCTCCTCCGCCGGGCGGATGAGGCTGACACCGGCATTGTTGACGAGCACGTCGGCGCCGCCGCACTCGCGGGCCGTGAACTCCGCGAGCTCGCCGGCGAAGGACTCCGCGGACACGTCGCCGCTCAGGCCGGTCGCGTCGCCGCCTGCGGCGCGGAGCTTGCCGATCGGCGCCTCAAGCGGCTGCACGTCCGTGAGCACCACGCGGTAGCCGAGGCGAGCGAACCGCATGGCGGTCACCCAGCCGACGCCCTGGGCGGCACCCGTGATCACGGCGGTCCTCTTCATTCGGCTGGCTCCCGGTGCGAGTTGGCGCGGCGCGCACTATCCGTGCCCGCCGTCGCCGAATCAAGGGGCGGCGACGGCCGTCGATCGCCGCTCAGTAGATACGGTCGACCCAGCGCTGGCTCGACTTCTTGGGGCGCTTGTAGCCGGTGTCCGGCTGGCGCGGCGGCAGGTCGAGTTCGACCGGCTGCAGGTCCTTGTAGGGGACCTGCTGCAGCAGGTGTGCGATGCAATTGAGGCGCGCGCGCTTCTTATTGTCGGCGTCGACGACGTACCACGGCGTCTTCTTGTGGTCGGTGTGCTCGAGCATGACGTCCTTGGCATGCGAATACTCGACCCAATGCTTGCGTGCCTCCAGGTCCATGGGGCTGAGCTTCCAGCGCTTGATCGGGTTGTGCATGCGCTCGACGAAGCGCCGTTCCTGCTCCTCGTCGTTCACCGAGAACCAGTACTTGATCAGGTGCATGCCCGAGCGCACCAGCATCTCCTCGAACAGCGGGCACGCGCGCAGGAATTCCCGGTATTCGTCCTCCGTGCAGAAGCCCATCACCCGCTCGACGCCCGCGCGGTTGTACCAGCTGCGGTCGAACAGCACGATCTCGCCCGCGGCGGGCAGGTGCGCGACGTAGCGCTGGAAGTACCACTGCGAGCGCTCGCGCTCGGTCGGCGTGCCGAGCGCGACGACGCGGCAGACGCGCGGGTTGAGGCACTCGGTAATCCGCTTGATGACGCCGCCCTTGCCGGCTGCGTCGCGGCCCTCGAAGAGCACGCACACACGCAGTCCCTGCATGCGTACCCATTCCTGCATCTTGAGCAGCTCGAACTGCAGGCGCACCAGCTCGTCGACGTACCGGTAGTCCTTGGGTGCGCGCTTGGGTGGGCGGGCGTCGCCGACGATCCGCCAGCGGCCCTCGGCGGCGACCCGTTCCTCGGCGTTGCGGCGCAGCTCGCCGTTGGGCTCGCGCCTGCCGGCGCGGCGCTTGTCGGACTTGGACATGGGCAAGGACCGCTCCTGCGGCGACGTTGGCCGGGCGGGTGCCCGGCGCGGCGGCGCGCCCGCCGCTGCACGGCCGCCCGCCGCACGAGTCTGCCACAGCCGGGCGCGCCGCCGCCTGCGGGCAGAGGCAGCACGGGCGCACCGGCCACGCCCGGCTGGGGGCGCTCCGGTGCCTCTGCTATCCTCGGCGCGCGCCGCAAGCCGCGGCGGTCCAGGCGCGGCGTATCACGGGAATGGGATGATGCTCGACCGAAGGATACGCGCGCGAGCGCTGTCGGTGCTGATGGTGCTGGGTCTCACCGCGGCGGGGGCAGCGGCCGAAGCGCCGTCGGTGGTGGCGTTCGCGGGCCTCGAGCACTACGCGGCGGCCGATGTGCAGCTGCGTACGCGCCCGGCGGCCGAGCGCCAGGTCGTGTTCATCGGCGACTCGATCACCGAGGCATGGTCCGCCACCGACCCGTCATTCTTCGGGCGCGGCCGCGTGAACCGCGGCATCAGCGGGCAGACGACCGCGCAGATGCTGCTGCGCTTCCGACAGGACGTGATCGAGCTTGAGCCCGCCGTCGTGCACATCATGGCTGGTACCAATGATATCGCCGGCAACGCCGGGCCCTACGATCCCGGGGTCACGCAGGGCAACCTTGCCTCGATGGTCGACCTCGCGCTCGCCCACGGCATCCGCGTGGTGCTCGCGTCGGTGCCGCCGGCGGCCCGCTTCGACTGGCGGCCGTCGGTCCAGCCCGGGCCGCCCATCGCCGCGCTGAACGCCTGGTTGCGCGCCTATGCGCGTTCGCGGGGCGTCGTATACGTCGATTACTACTCGGCTTTGAGCGACGGCGCCGACGGCGTCTCGGCGGAGCTCGCGCCGGACGGATGCCACCCGTCGCTGCAGGGATATCAGCGCATGTCCCCGCTGACCGAGGCGGCGATCGAGCGGGCGCGGCGCGCGCCCGCCGCCAGGCGCTGAGCGCCGCCGGCGCAGGGGCGTCAGCCGAATTTCGCCTGCAGGCGCGCGGTGAAGCGCGCCAGGTCGATGACCGCCCGCTCGTGCGACCCGGAGCCGATCTCCTCGCCGCCATCCTCGGCCCAGACGCGGAACCCGATCCGGCGCCCGTCCACGGCCGTGACCTCGGCGTGACCCGTGACGCTCCGGCCTGCCGGGGTGGCGGCGACGTGGGCGACGTCGACGCGCGTGCCGAGCGCGGCCTCGCCGGGGTCGAAGAAGGGTTTCAGGGCATTGAGTGCCGCGTTCTCCATGATGAGGATCATGACCGGAGTCGCCAGCACCGGCGGCAGCAGCGCATCCTTGAAGCGGTTCGCGAGGTGCTCGGGTGCGACGAGCAGCGTGTACGAGCCGCGGGTTCCGATCGGTACCGGTCGCATGGTCGCTCCTCCTCGGTCTGCGGCCCGCCCGGCTGGCCGCGGTGGCTTGGGTCAGTGCGCGGCAGCGGGCGTCACTCGCCAGACGACTCCGCCGACGTCGTCGGCCACGAGCAGCGCCCCGGCCGCGTCGACCGCGACGCCGACCGGCCGGCCGTAGGCGTGGCCGTCGGGACTCAGGAAGCCCGTCACGACGTCCTCCGGCTGCCCGGCCGGACGGCCGTCGCGGAACGGGACGAAGATCACCTTGTAGCCGCTGCGCGGCGAACGGTTCCAGGAGCCGTGCTGGCCGATGAATGCGCCGCCGGCGTAATGGGCCGGCAGCAGCGTGCCGGTGTAGAAGGCGAGGCCCAGCGAGGCAGTGTGCGCGCCGAGCGCGTAGTCCGGCACGATCGCACGGGCCACGAGGTCCGGGCGCTGCGGCTGCACGCGGCCGTCGACGTGCGATCCGTAGTAGCTGAAGGGCCAGCCATAGAAGCCGCCGTCGTGCAGCGCCGTCATGTAGTCGGGGACGAGGTCGCTGCCGATCTCGTCGCGCTCGTTGACCGTGACCCACAACGCCCCGCTGCGCGGTTCCCAGGCAAGACCGTTGGGATTGCGCAGTCCCGACGCATACAGACGCATGCGTCCGGTCGGCAGCTCGATCTCGTGGACC
>JAFEDP010000539.1 GCA_018241545.1 Pseudomonadota bacterium | reverse complement strand
GGCCGGCGCGTAGCACATCGGGATCGACGCGCCGGTGGAGTCGGTGGCGATGTACGGGAACGGCCGCGCGCCCGCCCGCAGGCGGGCGCGCAGCTGCGCCGGCGTCAGGTTGCCGTTGACCGACAGCATCAGCGCGGCGATGCCGCTGACGATCGGCGCCGAGAAGCTGGTGCCGACGTTGGGGTTCATCTGGTCGGTGTAGGTGTTGGTCGCGGGCACCGTGCTGCCAGTGTTGGTCGTCGTGTCGATCGAGAACAGGCACGGCGAGCCGGCGGCCGTATTGACGCAGTTACCGGCGGGCGCGGCGATCGCCGCGGCGCTGCCGAGGCTCGAGTAGCCGACCTTGGTGCCGACGTGGCGCACGCCGACGACCGCGATCGCGCCCGGGCAGCTGCCGGGCACGTCGACCGGCCCGCCCTCGTTGCCGGCCGACACGACCACGACCGTGCCGCGGCCCGTGACCTGCGCGAACGCGTCCTGGTAGGCGGCCGTGCAGCTGCCGCTCGCGCCGAGGCTCATGTTGATGACGGTGGCGGGGTAGGGGTTCGCGGGCGCCCCGGCGACCGGCAGGCCGGTCGCCCACAGCATGGCGCTGATGATGTCGGAGTCGTAGCCACCGCACTTGCCGAGCACCCGCACCGGCAGCAGCCAGGAATTCCACGTGACGCCGGCGATGCCGGCCGCGTTGTTGGTGAGCGCGCCGAGGATGCCGGCGGTGCGCGTGCCGTGCCACGAACTCGGACCCTGGGTGCAGCCGGTGGAGAACACCGTCTCCTTGAGGTCGCTGGCGGAGATCCAGTCGCCCGGGTCGGACGGGTCGTTGTCCCAGCCGTCGCCGTCGTTGGCGGCGAGGTAGGTGCTCGCGCTGCCGCAGCTCGCGCCGCCGCCTCCGTCGCAGCCGACGAAGTCGTAGCCGGGCAGCAGCCGCCCGCCGAGCGCGGCGCGACCGAGGTCCGGGTGGTCGAAGCGCACGCCCGTGTCGAGGTCGGCGATCACGATGCCCGCCGAGCCGGTGGTCGTCCCCCAGGCGCTCGCGGCGTTGACCGCCGCAGTGGTCGGGCCGGCGGGCGTCGCCTGCGGCGCCTGCAGGTACCACTGGCCGGTCTGGCCGGCGACACCCGGCGTGCCGGAATAGAGCGGGTCGTTGGGCGTCACGCCACCGTGCGCGTGGCGGCGCAGGTCGGGGTCGGCGTAGGCGATCGAGGGATCGGCGCGCAGGCGCGCGAGCGTGGCCGCGAGCTCGGCGCCGCCCTGGCGCGCGAACAGCTGCGCGACCGCGAGCTCGGGCGTGATGCTGCGGGCGTGCGCGAGCAGTACGCCGCTGCGCGTGCCGAGCGCGGCGACGGCGTTGACCGGCTCGCCGGCCGGGCGGCGGAACTTGACGATCAGGCGGGCGACCGGCTCCTCGGCGGGCGCGCGGTTCACCGGACCCGACCACTCGGGAGCGGCCAGCGCCGGCAGCGCGAGCAGGGAAAGCAGCAGGAACAGGCGTCGGTGCATGGCGTGTGCGTCAGCGTCGGCGTTCGGTATCCCGGGGCGACTGTAGTGGTTCAACCGGCATCCGCGATTCCCACTACGTCTCCGATTGGCGAATGGAGTGCGATTCCATGACAGGGGTCTCAGATCGGCCGGGCAGGCTCGACCTGGACCGTCAAGAAAGGCAAACCGGCTGAACTTGCCGTGCGCCGCCCCCATCTCATGCCCGGGACCGCTGCCGGCCGGGCGCCCCGCGTGCACAATGGCCCCTGGCGGCGGTCAGCCGCCAGCGGGCCGGAACGTTATGAGTTCTGGCCGTCGAATCGGGAGATCCGCCATGCGTCCATTGCTGCTGCTACCGCTCCTCGCCGCCGGGGCACTCGTGTCCGGCTGCGTGGTCGAGGGTCCGCCGCGGCCGGAGCCGCGCGTCGTCGAGCGCGCGCCGCCGCCGCCGCCCGAACAGATGACGGAGGTGGTCGCCTACCCGTCCAAGGGTCAGACGCCGGAGCAGCTCGACCGCGATCGCTACGAGTGCCACATGTGGGCGGTCAAGCAGACCGGCTTCGACCCGAGCGTGCCGGGCGTGCCGCCGCACCAGCGCGTGGTGGTCCACGGACCGCCGCCGCCGCCGCCGGGTTCGGGCGTCGCCGCCGGCGCGGTCACGGGCGCGGTGCT
>JAFEDP010000538.1 GCA_018241545.1 Pseudomonadota bacterium | reverse complement strand
GATCAGCAGCGGGCCGAGGAACATGCCGACCATGCCGAAGGCCGCGAGGCCGCCGAGCACGCCGATGAACACCGCGAGCGTCGGCACCTGCGAGCGGCCCGAGATCAGCAGCGGCCGCAGCAGGTTGTCGGCGAGCCCGACGATCAGGATGCCCCACGCCAGCAGCACGCAGCCGGCGCCCGCGTGCCCGGTCGCGATCAGCCAGGCCGCCCCCGGCCCCCACACGAACGCGGTGCCCCCGACCGGCAGCACCGACAGCACCGCCGAGACGACGCCGAACACCACCGGCGAGGGCAGGCCGACCATCAGGAACCCGATGGCGACCGAGATGCCCTGCAGCACCGACGTCGCGAGCGTGCCGAACACCACGGCCCGGGTCACGTCGCCGAGGTGGTGCGCGAGCCGCAGCTTGTGGCGCTCCTCGAGCGGCACCAGGCCGATCGAGGCGCCGTAGAACGCCCGGCCGTCGCGCAGCACGAAGAACAGCAGGAACATCATCATCGTGAAGTCGACGATCGTGCCGAGCGCGCCGAGGAAGGCCCGGCCGCCGAGCGAGGCCAGCGGCTGCAGCGCCTGCTCGGCGCCCGTCACCAGCCAGCCGCGCAGCTGCTCGGCCGACAACCCGAGGTGCTGGTCGACCCACGCGAGCGCCTGCTGCGCCGCCGGCAGGTCGGCGAGGTCGCGCAGCGAGCTGATGCGCAGCTCCGCGATCGCGCGCTGCAGCGCCTGCACCAGCGCGCCGACCTCGTTCGCGAACGCAGCGCCGAGCAGTGTCAGCGGGCCGATCAGCAGCACGAACGTGAGCACGGTCAGCGTCAGCGCCGCCAGCCCGTCGCGGCCGCGCCAGCGGCGCGCGAGGCGCGCCTGCAGCGGGTGCATCAGGTAGCCCAGCACGGTGGCCCACGCGAGCGGCGCGAGGAACGGCGCGACGATCCGGTACAGCAGCACGGCCAGGACCGCCATGGTCACGAGCGCGAAGACGCGCCGGTAGAACGTGAAGCCGGACTCGTCCGCGGCGGGGGCACTCATCGTCGGGCTCCTGGATGGAGGCAGCGCGCATCCCGATGCTAGCATCGCGCATGGCCTCGTCCGTGCTCGTTCTCAACTGCGGCAGCTCCTCGGTGAAGGCCGCGCTCCTCGACGAGGCCGGCCGGCGCCGGCTCGGCCTCGAGGTCGTCGACCTCGGCGGGCAGCCGCAGCTTCGGACCGCGGACGAGGTGCGCGCGGTCGAGGCCCGCGACCCGGCGGCGGCGGTGGCCGTGGCGCTCGAGGCGCTCGCCGCGCAGGGTGCCTTCGGGCCGGAGCTGGTCGCGGTCGGCCACCGCATCGTGCACGGCGGCGAGCGCTTCTCCGCGCCGGTGCTGATCGACGACGCGGTCGAGGCCGAGATCACCTCCCTGTCGGTGCTCGCGCCGCTGCACAACCCGCCGGCGCTCGCCGGCCTGCGCGCGGCGCGCCAGCGGCTCGCGCACCTGCCGCACGTCGGGGTGTTCGACACCGGCTTCCACGCGACGCTGCCGCGGCGGGCGCGCGAGTACGCGCTGCCGCGCGAGCTCGGCGAGCGGCTCGGCCTGCGTCGCTACGGCTTCCACGGCACCAGCCACGCCTGGGTCGCCGCGGCGGCGGCCGGCTGGCTCGGCACGCCGCTCGCCGGGCTGCGGCTGATCACCTGCCACCTCGGCGCCGGCGCGAGCATCACCGCGGTCGAGTACGGGCGCAGCGTCGAGACCAGCATGGGCTTCACGCCGCTCGAGGGGCTGGTGATGGCGACGCGCCCGGGCGACGTCGACCCCGGCGTGCTGCTCGCGCTGCTGCGCGCCGGCGTCGGCGTCGACGAGCTCGACCGGCTGCTGAACCGCGAGTCCGGGCTCAAGGGACTCGCCGGGACCGCCGACATGCGCGAGGTGGAGCGCCGCGCCCGTGCCGGCGACGACGGCTGCCGGCTGGCGCTGCAGGTCTACGCCCACCGCGCCCGCAAGTACATCGGCGCCTACGCCGCGGTCATGGGCGGCGTCGACGCGCTCGTGTTCACCGCCGGGGTCGGGGAGCGCAGCGCGCTCGTGCGCAGCCGCATCGTCCAGCGCCTTGAGTTCCTGGGCGCCGTGCTCGACGACGACCGCAACCGGGATGCCGCCGTCGACCGCGACTCGCCGGTCGCCGAGAT
>JAFEDP010000537.1 GCA_018241545.1 Pseudomonadota bacterium | reverse complement strand
AATCCGCTGTACGCGCGCCTCGCCGCGCTGCAGTTCGACGCCGCCCTGCCCGCCTGAGCCCTCAGCAGGGACGAGCGGCTCGGCCGGGCAGCGCCCGGCGTCGCGCGTGCCGAGGACGCAGTCGCCCCCGGCCGTGACCGGCTCAGCGTCCGAACGGCTTGCCGAGCCCGACGTACAGCGTGCGGCGCAGGCCCCACTGCGGCGCGCCGACGCCGATGCCGCTGCCGTCGCGCAGCTCGTAGACGCGGTCGAGGACGTTCAGCACCGACAGCTCCCAGTCGAGCACGCCGAGCGGGCCGAGTTCGGCCGAGCGCCTGAGCGCGAGGTTCAGCGTCAGGTACGAGGGCAGGTGGTCGGCGTTCAGGTAGCCGCGCCGCAGGCCGGAGCCGAACAGCGCGTCGGCCGAGAGCGTCGTGCCGCGCCAGGTGCGCGAGACACCGGACGAGGCGGTGACGCGCTGGTCGTGATCGAGGTGCACCCACTGGCTCGCGATCGCCGCGAGCTCGTCGGCGGCGAAGTTGTACTGCCCGGAGACGATGTGCGTGCCCTCGGCGGCGCCGGTCGCGGCGTTCAGGTAGGCGCTCGCGTGCTCGCCGCGCCAGCTGCCGGAGAACTCGAGCCCCCAGACGCGGCCGCGCTCGTAGTTGAACGGCGCGAAGATCAACGCACTGCCGAACTGGCCCTCGTCGCCGAGCTCGCGCACCTCGCGGTAGTAGGCATCGAGCCCGAGCGACAGCGCGGCCGTCGGGTGCAGCAGCACGCCGACGTCGTAGTAGTGGCTGCGCTCGGAGCGCACCGGGTCGTTGCCGGTGGAGGCGGGCGCGCCGGTCGTGCCCGCGAACAGCCCGATCGTCTCGACGCGGATCTTCTCGGTGGGCGGCGGCGTGAAGTAGCGCGCGTAGCCGGCGTGCAGCGTCGCCATCCCGAGCTCGTAGACGATGCCGAGCCGCGGGCTCAGCTGGTTCTCGTCGGTCAGTCCCTGGTAGCGGTCGTAGCGCAGGCCGACGTTGACGGTCAGCGGCTCGAGCGGCTTCCACTCGTCCTGCAGGTAGCCGCCCCACAGCCGCGCACGGTCCTCGCTGTTGTCGGCGATGGTCGCGGGGGCGTACACGACGTCGCCGAGCGCATCGAGCGGGTAGACGGTGGTGGACGCCAGCGTGCGCGCGCGCTCGTCGTTGTAGGTCGCGCCGAAGCGCAGCGTGTGCGTGTCGCGCGCCTTCCAGCTGGCGTCCGCCTGCATGCCCCAGCGCTGGTTGCTGCGGGCGATGTCGCCGGCGGCGCCGGCGAAGGCGAGGTCGCCGCCGGCCGGGTCCGGCCGGTAGTGCACGTCCGTGAAGCGGTCGTAGAACGCGACCTGGTAGTGCAGCACCTCGGTCGTGGCGTTCTCGTAGGCGAGGATCGCGAAGCGGTTGCCCTCGTGCTGGCGCTCATCGAGCGTCGCCGAGTCGGGCGCGGTGGCGCCGGGCGGGACGTAGCGCGCCGCCTGGCCGGGCACGTCCGGGATCTGGAAGGTGTCGTTGGACTCGCCGAGCATCAGCGACAGGCGCGACTCGGTCGGCAGCACGTACGACAGGTACCCGAAGCCGTTCCACTGGTCGGTGTGGTCGTGCAGCGCGTCGCGCGTCGGCAGCGGGTTCTCGATGCCGAGGTCGTTGGCCACGTGGCCGCCGGTCGCGTACACGCTGAGGCCGTCGATGTTGCCGCTGAGCTCGCCCGAGACCTCGCGGTGGTCGCGCGAGCCGGCCAGCACGTTGAGCTCGCCGCCCTGCCGGTAGTCGCTGCCCTTGGTGTGGATGTCGACGACGCCCGCGGTGCGGTAGCCGTACTGCGCCGGCAGCGCGCCGGTCAGCAGGTTGATCTCGCTGGCGAAGCGCGGGTTCAGCGCCTGGCCGAACAGCGAGATCGACTCCGGGATCACGACGTCGTTGATCCGGTACTGCAGGTTGGCGTGGTCGCCGCGCACGTGCAGCTGGCCGTAGGAGTCCTGCGTGACGCCGGGCGCGCGCAGCAGCACCTGGTTGAGCGGCGTCGACTCGCCGAGCGGCAGGTTCTTGATGTCGTCGGCGCCGAGGCGGTACTCGCTGGCACCGACCTCGGGCATCAGGCCGTTGCGCGCCTCGTCGAGCCGGTGCGCGGTGACCTGTACTTCGGTGAGCACCGCGGCGTC
>JAFEDP010000536.1 GCA_018241545.1 Pseudomonadota bacterium | reverse complement strand
GACGCCAAGGGCAACCCGCTCAAGGGCCTGCCGGCGGCCGATATCCGCTTCGCGATCGCGCAGCTGCAGCCGGTCACGATCGGCCCGAACACCTCGAGCCAGTGGCGCTCCTACATCACCACCGTTGAGCAGCCGGCGGCGACGATCGGCTGGGGCACGACGCCGCAGGTTCAGGCCACCGCCGAGGTCGCGACCGCCGGCACCTTCACCGACAACGGCGACGGCACCTACACCTACGTCTTCAGCAAGGACCTGCCCACCTTCGCCGCGGCCTCGACGGCGAACGGCGTCGCGCTCAGCTACGACGGCACGCTGACCCATCGCGTCGGCCTCGAGATCCGCGGCACCGCGGCGACGCCGACCAACAACGCGCCCTACACCTGGGTGCCGTCGACCGGCTCGACCACCAACCTGCCGCTGACGCGCGAGATCGTCTCGAACACCGAGTGCGACGCCTGCCACACGAAGTTCGCGATGCACGGCGGGCCGCGCATCGACGTGCAGTACTGCGTGATCTGCCACAACTCCGGCACGACCGACGCGCAGTCGGGCAATACCCTCGACTTCAAGGTGCTGGCGCACAAGGTCCACATGGGCCTGAGCCTGCCGAGCGTGGTCGCGGCCGGCAACACGACCCCGGCCCAGGGCGTCGGCTACACGATCTTCGGCTTCGGCGGCTCGGCCAACAACTTCAACACCGTGGTGTGGCCGCAGGACAAGCGCAACTGCACGACCTGCCACAACACCAGCGATACCAAGACCCCGGACGCGGCCAACTACAAGAACATCCCGTACGCGGCCGCCTGCACCGCGTGCCACGACACCACCGACTTCGCGAGCGGCGCCAACCACGGCCCGGCGCCCGGCATCGCCGGCGTCACCGACACCGACTGCATCACCTGCCACGGCCCGACGAGCGGGCTCACGCAGAGCGGGCAGCTGGTGCGCGTGGTCGAGGCGCACGCGGTGCCGGAGCTCGACCAGCTCGCCAACTACCAGTTCGTGGTGGTGAAGGCCGAGCCGACCACCGACGCGGCCGGTCTCAACCTCGACACGACCGCCTGCCCGGGCACCGGCGCCTGCCTGATCCCGGTCGGCGACTACGTGCGCGTGACGATGAAGGTCGTGGACGGCAGCGGCAACCCGCTGTCGCTGACCGCCTCGCCGGGCTTCCGCCCGACCGACTACGTGCCGGGCGCGACCGCGACCAGCAACGTCACGGCGCCGTCGGTGACGGTCGACATCGCCTACCCGACCTCGAACTTCACGGGACCGGCGAACGGCCAGAACACGAGCGCGACGCGCTCGCCGCCGCTGACGATCAAGTTCCTCGGCTACGCCTCGACCAAGACCAATGCGGTGCCGGCCGGCGGCCTCGCCTACGCGGCGCCGACCTACGCCGACTCGCCGGCGAACACCATCCCGACCGCGACCACCGGCCAGCCGCCGACGCAGAACGCCGACGGCAGCTACACGCGCGTGTCGCTGTACCCGGTGACGACGCCGACGCCGACCAGCCAGCTGATCGGCATCAACGGCAACGTCTCGGGCGCCGTGTTCATCGAGGGCCGCGCGGTCGTCAACGTCGCGGCTGCGGGCGCGACCCCCGACTACACGACGGTCGGCGTCACCTCGGCCGGGCCGAGCTACTTCCCGATCTCGCTGCCGAGCGGCGTGACGCAGCCGGCGGCGCGGCGCGCGGTCGTCGACATGAACAACTGCAACAAGTGCCACAAGCACCTGCAGATGCACGGCGACGGCCGCAACAGCCCGGCCAATGGGCTGCTGTGCACGAGCTGCCACAACCCCGAGATGTCGACCGGGTCCTACCCGGCGGCCGCCGGCCAGGCGGTCGCGGGCCCGATGGACTTCAAGTACTTCATCCACGGGATCCACTCGGCCAACTACAACTACGGCAGCCACAACTTCACCGCGACCGCGGCGCTGCCGGCACCGGCCAAGCCGCTGGTGCTGGACTTCAACAGCATCCCGCTCGCGAGCGCGACGGTGAACGGCGTGACCAACGTCGGCGGCTTCCCGGGCGTGATCAACGACTGCGAGGTCTGCCACACCAAGGGCGCCAACACGTTCTACCCGGTCGACCCGGCGAAGGTGTTCTCGACGACCGTGTGGGGCGGCGCGGCCAAGGGCCCGGCCGACGACGTGGC
>JAFEDP010000535.1 GCA_018241545.1 Pseudomonadota bacterium | reverse complement strand
GAGCGCGGCCTGATCCGCTCCTACCGCATCTTCATCGACAACACGCCGCTGTTCAGCGCGCCCGCTTGAACCGCCCCGGGCCGTGGCGGATCTCGGCGAGGGGCACCAGCGCCTCGCCCACCGCCTCGTCCTCGAGCTCGGCGCGGATCTGGTGCCGCATCTGCTCGCGGAAGGCGTTCACCGACTCGAAGAACGCCGACATCATCTGCACCCACAGGTACATCCCGCGGTCGGTCAGCGACCAGCCGTCGGCGTCCTCGCGGATCGCGCCGAGCGCGCGGAAGGCGAGCAGCTCAGGCCACAGGCCGCGCTCGAAGCGCCGCCCGTAGCGGGCCCGCACCCGGTCGCGGCCGAGCCTGAGCCCGAAGAGCCGCACCAGCAGCTCGTACTGCATCTGCTCGCGCGCGCCGATCGGCCGCTCGCCGGTGACGCCGCTCAGGCCCTGCTCGACGCGGTCGACGTAGCTGTTGAGCGAGAACGTCGTCGCGTAGACGGTGCCGCCGACGTAGCCGAACGCGCCGCTGCCGAGACCGACGTACTCGCCGTTGTCGACCAGGTACTCGTCGATGCCGGGCGCGCCGCGCGTGAAGCACCAGGCTGAGGTCGCTGTGAACTCAGGTCGCAGGTGCGCGAGGATGCGCTCGTAGAAGTCGCGCAGCCGGCGGCGCGGCGCCACGCCCATGGTCCGCGCCATCTTGCGGGCCGAGGCCGGGGCTTGCATCAGCGGGTAGAACGAGGCCTGGTTGGCCGGACTCGCGATCACGGCGGCCACGTCCGCCTCGAGCATCGCCTCGGTCTGGTGCGGCAGATTCCACATCATGTCGACGTTGAGCGTGCGGAAGCGTCCGGCGGCGGCCGCGAGGCGCCCGAGGATCTCGGCGCGGTCACCGTACTTCTCGAGCCGCTGCATCTCCGCCAGCAGGCCGTCGTCGAAGGTCTGCACGCCCACCGACAAGCGCCCGACGCCCGCGCCGACCAGCGCGTCCAGCACCTCGTCGCGCAGGTCCTTCGGGTTCGTCTCGACGGAGATGTCGCTGAGCCCGGGATTGAGCTCGCGCACGAGGCCGAGCGTCTCGACCAGCTCGCCCGGCACGACCGTCGGCGTGCCGCCGCCGACGTACAGGCCGTTGAAGCGGAAGCCGCGCGCGTGGTAGTGGCGCAGCTCTTGGCGCAGCGCCGCGAAGTAGCGGCGCACCTTACCTTCCTCGAAGCGCACCCGGTGGAACGAGCAGTACGGGCACAGCACCTCGCAGAACGGCACGTGCAGGTACAGGAACACTGGTTCCGCCGGCACCGGCGCGATGCCGGCGCTCGATCCGAGCCGCATGCGCCGGCGGGCCTCGCGGCGGAAGATGGCGGCGACGATCGGCTCGAACATCACGGTCCCTCGGCGAAGCCCGTGATTATGCGGGCCGGCGGGCGCGCCGCCGTACCGGATTGCCACGAGAGCCGGGCGCCGGCTCCCGCATTAGGGGCCCGGGGCGGCCCTGACCTCGAAGCGGTCCCGGACCTGCCAGCGGTGCGGCTGCTCCGCGTCGTAGTCCTCGAGCCTGACCATCTCGCCGCGCAGCGTGTCGCCCTCGAGCGAGAAGCGCAGGTAGTGGTAGTTGGGGACGCCGGGACCGCGGTAGAGGTCCTCGGTCGCGCGCGCCAGATCCACCGGGTGCGCACCCCCGCCGCCCGAAACGAGGTAGACGATGCCGTCCTGCTCGCGACGCTCGTAGTTGTGGACGTGACCGGCGCACACGACGATGCGCGCGCGACCGGCGCGGGCCACCTCGGCGAGCCGCTCGGCGAGCGCGCGCTCGTTCGGGCGCGCGTTGTGGCTGGCGCCCGGCCCGTCCTGCGGGTCCGCAACCGGCGGGTGATGCAGGAAGACCAGCACGAAGTCCACGCTGCGCGGCAGCACCGCGAGCGTCGCGTCGAGCCAGGCGCGCTGCGCGCTGCCGGCGCCGAGCGGGGCGTCGCTGTCGAGCGCCACGGCGAGGATCCGCGCGCCGAGCGCCACCGAGTACCAGCGGTGGCCGCGCTGCTCCGGGAACTCGCGCCACCAGTTCTCGAGGCACTCGCTCTCGGCGCACTGGTAGAACTCGTGGTTGCCGAGCGTCGGGAACACGCGCAGCCCGCGCGCGCGCCACGGCGCGCTCTCGGCGTGGAACACCGCGTAGT
>JAFEDP010000534.1 GCA_018241545.1 Pseudomonadota bacterium | reverse complement strand
CGCCCTGGCCGTGGACCTGTTCGAGCGCTACACGACGCTCGAGATCCGCCGGCTGGCCAGCCGCTGGGCCGGGTTGCGCACCTTCGCCCGCGACCAGCAGCCGGTGGCCGGCTTCGATCCCGGCGAGCCGGGCTTCTTCTGGCTGGCGGGGCAGGGCGGCGGCGGGATCATGAGCTCGCCGGCCCTGGGCGAGCTGGCGGCCACGCTGGTACGGGGCGCGCCGTGGCCGGCCCGTGCATCGGAGCTTGGCCTCGAGCCTGCCGATCTTGCAGCCGCGCGCTTCGCCGCCGGGGCCTGAGCCGCGGTGGCCGCGAACCCCCGTGGGCGCGAGGCGCGCAACGCCGCCTGGCTCGGACGTGCCGACGCCTGGCACGAGATCGAGACGCCGGCGCTGTGCATCGACCTCGCCGCGCTCGAGCACAACATCGAGCATCTGGCCCGTTGGGCCCGTGGCGCGGGCATCGCGCTGAGGCCGCACGTCAAGACCCACAAGTCCCAGGCGATCGCGCGGCTGCAGCGCGCCGCGGGCGCGATCGGCGTCTGCGCCGCGACGCTCGCCGAGGCGGAGGCGATGGTAGCCGCCGACGTCGGCGCCGTGCTGCTGACCTCAGCACCGGTCGGGTCCGCGAAGCTCGCGCGCCTGGCCGCGCTGCTCGCGAGGCCGGGTGCGGAGGTGCTGGTCGCCTGCGACAGCCCGCAGTCCGCAGCCGAGCTCGGCCGCGTCGCCGGCGAGGTCGGGCGCCGCCTCGGGGTGCTCGTCGAACTCGACGCCGGGCAGGGCCGCTCCGGCGCCGAGACGCTGGCCGACGTGGAGGCGGTGGTGCGCGCCGTCGCCGCGCTCCCCGCGCTCGAGCTGCGCGGGCTGCAGCACTACTTCGGGCACCTGCAGCACCTGGCCGACGCCGCGCATCGGCGCACGCGCGTGGCCGAGTCGGTGGCCGCGGCCCGGCGGATCGTGTCCGCGCTCGGCGCCGGTGGCGTGCGCCTCGGCATCGTCAGCGGCGGCGGCACCGGCACGCTGCTCGCGGCGGCCGAGACGGGCTTCTACACGGAGCTGCAGGCGGGCTCGTACGTCTTCATGGATGCGCAGTACGAGGACGCGCTGGCCGAGGACGCCACGCTCGACTTCCATCCGGCGCTGTTCGTCGCGGCCCGCGTGTGCGGCGTGCAGTCCGCGGCGGCGCGCGGCTATGTCACGATCGACGCGGGCCAGAAGGCGCTCTCGATCGATCCGCCGGGGCCGCGCCTGCGGGCGGCCGCGGCGGGGCGCTACGAGTTCTTCGGCGACGAGCACGGCCGCTGGCGCCTGGCGCCGGGTGCGGCGCCGCCGGCGCGCGCGGCCCGAGTGGACCTCGTCCCGGGGCACTGCGATCCGACCGTCGCGCTGCACGACGTGTACCACGTGTTCCGCGGCACCGAGCTCGTGGCGCTGTGGCCCGTCGATGCGCGCGGCTATCGCGGCGGCAGGGACTCGTAGACGAGGATCGCCGCGGCGAGGTCCTCGACCGCGGCGCCGACCGACTTGAAGAGCGTGATCTCGGCCGGGCCGCGGCGCCCCGGGTGCTCGCCACGACACAGTCCGTGCAGGTCGACGACCGTGGCGGCGTCGAGGATGCTGCGCTCCACCGGCACCACGAGATCGCCGGCCTCGTGCAGCGCGCCGGCGCTGGTGTCGGCGAACACCGCGGCCCGCGCCACCAGCGCGTCGTCCGCCTCGCGCATGCGCGGCGTGTAGCCGCCGACGAGGTCGACGTGCGTGCCCGGACGCACCCAGTCGCCGCGGATCAGCGGCTCAGTCGCGAGCGTCGCGCTCGACACGATGTCCGCTGCCTGCACCGCCGATTCCAGCGAGGGGGCGGGCCGGGCCGGCACGCCGGCGGCGGCCAGCTCCGCGGCCGCCGCCGCGGCGTGCTCGGCGTGGCGGCCCCAGATCAGCACCTGCTCGAGCGCCGGGCGCACCGCCACGTGGCAGCGGGCGAGTTCGCGCGCGATGCGGCCGGTGCCGAGCACGCACAGCGTGCGTGCGTCGCGGCGCGCGAGGAACCGGGCGGCGAGGGCGGACGTCGCCGCCGTGCGCTTCGCCGTCAGCTCGCCGCCGTCGATCATGGCGAGCGTGGCGCCGGTGGCGCCGTCCATCAGCAGGTAGCCGGCTGACACCGCCGGCAGGCCCCGGT
>JAFEDP010000533.1 GCA_018241545.1 Pseudomonadota bacterium | reverse complement strand
ATCGGGCGCATCGACCTCGCGATCAACCTCGCGCTCGAGCGCGGCGTCATCCTGTGCAGCTACGGCGACACGCTGCGGGTGCCGGCCTCGGGCGGCCGCTCGCTGCTCAAGGCCAAGGCCGAGGGCGGCGACGTCCGGATGGTGTACTCGGCCGCGGACGCGCTCAGGATCGCGCGCGCCCATCCCGGACGCGAGGTCGTGTTCCTCGCGATCGGCTTCGAGACCACGACGCCGCCGACGGCGCTGGTGCTCAAGGAGGCCGCGGCCGGCGGGGTCGGCAACTTCAGCGTGCTGTGCAACCACGTGCTGACGCCGGCGGCGATCGTCAACATCCTCGAGTCGCCCGAGGTCCGCAGCCTCGGCACCGTGCCGCTCGACGGCTTCGTGGGCCCGGCCCACGTCAGCACCGTGATCGGCACCGAGCCGTACGAGTTCTTCGCGCAGGAGTACCGCAAGCCGGTGGTCATCGCCGGCTTCGAGCCGCTCGACGTGATGCAGGCGATCCTGATGCTCATCCGCCAGGTCAACGACGGGCGCACCGAGGTCGAGAACCAGTTCGCGCGGGTCGTCGACCGGGCCGGCAACGTCAAGGCGCAGGCGCTGGTGGCCGAGATGTTCGAGCTGCGGCGCGAGTTCGAGTGGCGCGGGCTCGGCACGGTGCCCTACAGCGCGCTGCGGATCCGCGAGGCCTTCGCCGCCCACGACGCCGAGCGGCGCTTCGCCCTCGAGTACCGCGCGGTGCCGGACAACAAGGCCTGCGAGTGCGGGGCGATCCTGCGCGGCCTCAAGCGCCCGGTCGACTGCAAGCTGTTCGGCACGGCCTGCACCCCGGAGACGCCGATGGGCTCGTGCATGGTGTCGTCCGAGGGTGCCTGCGCCGCGCACTATTCCTATGGCCGGTTCCGCGACCGGGCGGCCGGCGCGACGGAGGTCCCCGCATGAGCGCCGCACCGCGCCGCCACTACCACCGGCCGCTCGACCTCAAGCGCGGCCGCGTCGAGCTCGCCCACGGCGCCGGCGGGCGTGCCACGGCGCAGCTCGTCGAGGAGCTGTTCCTCGCGGCCTTCGACAACGAGTGGCTGCGGCAGATGAACGACGCCGCGGCGCTGCCGGCGCCGGCCGGGCGCCTCGTGATGGCGACCGACAGCCACGTCGTCTCGCCGCTGTTCTTCCCGGGCGGCGACATCGGCTCGCTCGCGGTGCACGGCACGATCAACGACGTGGCGATGGGCGGCGGCGAGCCGCTGTACCTGTCGGCCGGGTTCGTGCTCGAGGAGGGCTTCCCGCTCGCGGACCTGGCGCGCATCGTCGCCTCGATGGCCGAGGCGGCGCGCGCCGCCGGCGTGCCGGTCGTCACCGGCGACACCAAGGTCGTCGAGCAGGGCAAGGGCGACGGCGTCTACATCACCACCACCGGCGTCGGCGTGGTGCCGGCCGGCATCCGCCTCGACGGGGCGGCGGCGCGCGCCGGCGATGCCATCTTCGTGTCCGGCACGATCGGCGACCACGGCGTCGCGATCATGTCGCGGCGCGAGAACCTGGAGTTCGAGACCGAGATCCGCTCCGACAGCGCGCCGCTGCACCGGCTGGTCGCCGCGCTGCTCGCCGCCTGCCCGCGGGTGCGCGTGCTGCGCGACCCGACGCGCGGCGGGCTCGCCACCACGCTCAACGAGATCGCGAGCCAGTCGGGCGTCGGCATGCTGCTCGAGGAACCGGCGATCCCGGTGAGCCCCGCGGTCGCCGCCGCCTGCGAGCTGCTCGGCCTCGACCCGCTGTACGTCGCCAACGAGGGCAAGCTGATCGCGATCGCGCCCGCCGAGGACGCCGCCACGGTGCTCGCGGCGCTGCGCGCCCACCCGCTCGGCCGCGACGCCGCGCGGATCGGCGAGGTGACCGCCGACCCCGACCACTTCGTGCAGATGCGCACCGCGCTCGGCGGCCGGCGCGTGGTCGACTGGCTGACCGGCGACCAGCTGCCGCGCATCTGCTGAGGCGCCGTGCGGATCCTGCTGCTCGCGCACTCGTTCAACAGCCTGACCCAGCGCCTGTGGTGCGAGCTCGGCGCGCGCGGCCACGTGCTCAGCCTCGAGCTCGACATCGCCGACGCAGTGACGGACGAGGCCGTCGAGCGGTTCCGGCCGGACCTCGTGCTCGCACCGTTCCTCAAGCGCGCGA
>JAFEDP010000532.1 GCA_018241545.1 Pseudomonadota bacterium | reverse complement strand
GGCGTCAACTTCGCGGTGCACTCCTCGGTGGCCGAGTCGGTCGTGCTGTGCCTCTTCGACCGCGCGGGCGAGGGGCGCGGCAGCGTGCGCCTGCCGGGGCGCACCGGCGACGTGTGGCACGGCTTCGTGCCGGCCCCACTCGCGGCGGCCGGCGACCTGTACGCCTACCGCGTGCACGGTCCCTACGCGCCTGAGCGCGGCCCGCGCTGCAACCCGGCCAAGCTCCTGATCGACCCGTGCGCGCGCGCCGTGACCGGCGAGCCGGCGCACGGGCCGTCGCTGTACGACGCCGCCGGCGCGGCCGCGCTCGACAGCGCCGCGGCCATGCCGCGCGGGCGGATCGTGGCGCGCGAGTTCGACTGGGGCGGCGATCGCCCGCCCGGGCGGCCGTGGAGCGACACGGTGCTCTACGAGCTGCACGTCAAGGGCTTCACGGCGCGCCATCCGCTCGTGCCGGAGCGCCTGCGCGGCACCTACCTCGGCCTCGCGGAGCCGGCGGTCGTTGACTGGCTGGTGCAGCTCGGGGTCACGGCGGTGGAGCTCCTGCCGTGCCAGGCGTTCGCGACCGAGGGCTTCCTGCGCGAGCGCGGGCTCGTCAACTACTGGGGCTACAACCCGTTCGCCTGGTCGGCGCCGGCGACGCAGTACGCGCTCGCCGACCCCGTCGAGGAGTTCCGCCGCATGGTGCAGGCGCTGCACGCGGCCGGCATCGAGGTGATCCTCGACGTCGTCTACAACCACACCGCCGAGGGCAACGGCGCGGGCCCGACGCTGAGCCTCAAGGGCTTCGACAACGGCGCCTACTACCGTCTCGACGCCGCCGGCGGCTACGTCAACCACACGGGCTGCGGCAACACCGTCGACGCCTCGCACCCGGCGACGCGGGCGCTGATCGTCGACTCGCTGCGCTGGTGGGCCGAGGCGATGCACGTCGACGGCTTCCGCTTCGACCTCGCGCCGGTGATCGGGCGCGACGGCGACGCCTTCCACCGCGACGCGCCGCTGTTCGCTGCGCTGCGCGCCGATCCCGCGCTCGCCTACCTCAAGTGGATCGCGGAGCCCTGGGACGTCGGACCGGACGGCTACCAGCTGGGCCAGTTCCCGGCCGGGTGGTCGGAGTGGAACGACCGCTACCGCGACACGGTGCGCGGGTTCTGGCGCGGCGACCGCTACGCGCTCGGCGCGCTCGCCGAGCGCATGGCCGGCTCCTCCGACATCTTCCGCCACCGCGGCCGCAAGCCGAGCGCGAGCATCAACTACGTCACCTCGCACGACGGCTTCACGCTCGCCGACCTCGTCAGCTACAACGAGCGCCACAACGAGGCGAACCTGGAGGGCAACGCCGACGGGCACTCCGACAACCGCAGCTGGAACTGCGGCGTCGAGGGGCCGAGCGCCGAGCCGCGGATCGTCGCGCTGCGCGAGCGCCAGATGCGCAACCTGCTCGCCACGCTGCTGCTGTCACAGGGCGTGCCGATGCTGCTGGCCGGCGACGAGTTCGGCCGCAGCCAGCGCGGCAACAACAACGCCTACTGCCAGGACAACGAGCTCGGCTGGGTCGACTGGTCGCTGGCCGCGGCGCGCCCCGAGCTCGGCGACTTCGTGCGGCGGCTGCTCGCGCTGCGCCGGCGCCGGCCGGAGTTGCGGCGCGAGACGTTCCTGAAGGGCGGCCGGCGCGGCGCGCGCGGCCACGACGTGCGCTGGCTGCGTGCCGACGGGCGGGAGATGCGCGAGGTCGACTGGAACGATCCGCGCGCGAGCGCGGTGGCGATCGCGCTCGGCGGCCTCGAGCGCCCGGAGCCGACGCTGCTGGTGCTCGTCAACGGCGGCGCCGAGCCGGTGCGCTTCACGCTGCCGGCGCCGGTGCCGGCGGGCGGCTGGCGGATCGTCGCCGACAGCGCGGCGCCGGCGGCGGCCGAGGGCGCGCCGGCGGCGGAGGAGCTCACGGTCGAGGCGCGCGCGCTGGTGGCGCTCGAACGGGCCTGAGCCGGGCCGCCGGGCGCGGTTCAGGGGCGCAGCAGGAACGCGAGCGGCACCGCGAGGCGCGAGCGCCACGCGACCTCGTTGTGGGTCGCGCCCTCGAAGACGCGCGACTCCCAGTCGACGCCGGCACGGTAGCCGCGCGCCGCCATCAGCCGGTCGACGCGCTCCTGGTAGCGGGCGTAGTACGCGTCCAGGAA
>JAFEDP010000531.1 GCA_018241545.1 Pseudomonadota bacterium | reverse complement strand
CGAGTCGAGCTTCCCGCTCGGGCTCTTCACCGCCTGGACCTGGCTGCACCCGGAGCTCGAGTGCCTCGTCTACCCCCGGCCCGCGCCGCGCGGCATCGCCGGGCCCCCGCCGGCGGCCGAACCGGGCGCCGCGCACGACGGCCGCGCCGCCGGCGAGGAGGACTTCGACGGGCTGCGCGGCTTTCGCAGCGGCGACCCGCCGCGCCGCATCGCCTGGAAGGCCTGGGCGCGCGGCGGCGAGCTGGTCGTCAAGGAGTACGTGGGCGCGGCGCGGGCGCCGGTCGTGCTCGATCTCGCCCAGTGCCCCGGACGCGACCTCGAGGCCCGGCTCGCCCGGCTGGCGCGCTGGATCGTCGATGCCGAGGAGCGCGGCGACCGCTACGGCCTGCGCCTTGGCCACGACGAGGTCGCGCCCGGCGCCGGGCTCGGCCACCGCAACCGGTGCCTCGCGCGGCTCGCCACCTTCCGGCTGCCGGGGGCGGCCGCGTGACGCGCGCGCCGGGCGTCGAGCGGCTGCTGGTCACGAGCGGCGCGCTGCTGGTCGCGCTCGCCCCGCACCTCGCGCACCTGCCGCGCTCCATCAGCGCCGCGGTCGTCGCGGCGGCCGGCTGGCGCCTGCTCGCCGAGCAGCGCGGCTGGGCGCTGCCGCCACGCGCGCTGCGCGTGCTCGCCGCCGTGGTGGCGACCGCCGCGGTGTTCATCCGTTACCGGACGCTCAACGGGCTCGACGCGGGCACTGCGCTGCTGTCGCTGATGGCGTGCCTGAAGCTGCTCGAGACCCGCGCGCCGCGCGACCACGCCGTGCTGGTGTTCGTTGGCTTCCTGCTGTGCCTCGCGACGCTCCTGTACGAACAGTCGCTGCTGCGACTCGGCTACGTGCTGCTCGCCGCCTGGCTGCTGCTCGCGGCACTGGCGCGCGTCCACCGGCCCATCGAGGCCAACACGGCGGTGCGGCCGTTCCGGCTCGCCGTGCGCCTGCTCGCGCTGGGCGTGCCGCTTGCGGTCGTGCTGTTCCTGTTCGTGCCGCGCATCGAGGGACGCTTCTGGGCGCTGCCGCAGGCGTCGGCGCGCCAGTCCAGCGGCATCGGCGAGGACATGAGCCCCGGCGACGTCGCCGCCCTCGGGCTGTCGGACGACCCGGCATTCCGGGTCTGGTTCGACCGCGAGCCGCCGCCGCCCGAGCAGCGCTACTGGCGGGTGCTGGTGCTCGAGGATTTCGACGGGCGCAGCTGGCACCGGCAGTCCACCGCCGCCGACCTCGCCGCGCCCGAGCTCGTACCCGGCGGCACGGTCTACGACTACCGCATCGTGCAGGAGCCGACCGGCCGCGAGTGGCTGGTGGCGCTCGACACCGTGGTCGACTGGCCGGCGGCGGTCGCCGCCCGCGGACGTGCGCTGGCGCTGGTGCACGTCGACCCGGCGCTCGCCGAGCGGCTGCCGGTCCGTAGCGCCCTGTCCTACCGCCTGCGTTCGATGACCGGCGCCGCGGTGATGGCCTCGGCGCTGCCCGCGGACCTGCGCCGGCGCGACCTGCGCCTGCCGGCGGGCCGCGCGCCGCGGACGCTGGCGCTCGCCGCCGAGCTGCGTGCGGCGAGCCGCGACGCACGCGACTACATCGGCCGCGTGCTCGAGCGCTTCCGGCGCGAACCCTTCGAGTACACGCTCGAGCCGCCGCTGCTCGGCGGCGAGCCGGTCGACGAGTTCCTGTTCGAGACCCGGCGCGGCTTCTGCGAGCACTACGCCTCCGCCTTCGCGGTGCTGATGCGCGCCGCCGGCATCCCGGCCCGCGTGGTCGCCGGTTACCAGGGCGGCGAGAGCAACGCCTTCGGCGGCTACCTGCTCGTGCGCCAGTCGAGCGCGCACGCCTGGACCGAGGTCTGGCTGGACGGCGCGGGCTGGACGCGCGTCGACCCGACCGCCGCCGTCGCGCCCGAGCGCGTGCGCCGCGGCGGCCTGCCGCCCGGCATGAGCGGCGCCTCGGCCCTCGGTGACCGGCTGCTGGTGCAGTTCCCGTGGCTCGGGCGGGCGCGCGCGCTGTGGGACGCGGCGCGCACCTCGTGGGCCAATGCGGTCATCGGCTTCGACCCGGACCGGCAGCGGCGGCTGCTCGAGCGGCTCGGCCTGGGCGAGCGCGGCTGGCAGGGCCTCGCGTTCGCGCTGGCGGCCGGCTTTGCGCTCGCGG
>JAFEDP010000530.1 GCA_018241545.1 Pseudomonadota bacterium | reverse complement strand
CCGAATGGCCGGCGCTCGGCGACACGGTGGCCGCCATCGTGGCCGCCGGCGGCGCCCCGGTGCTCGCCCACCCGCTGCGCTACACGCTCTCGGCCGGGCAGCGGCGCACGCTGGCGGCCGACTTCCGCGGTGCCGGCGGCGCCGCCCTCGAGGTCGTGGTCGGCGGCGCCGCGCCCCACCAGATCGAGGCCGCCGCCGGGCTCGCGCTGCGCGCCGGGCTCGCCGGCTCGCTGGGCTCGGACTGCCACGATCCCGCGCTGCCATGGCATCGGCCCGGGCGATTGGCTAAGCTGCCTGAGGCCGTCGCGCCGGTCTGGGAACGATGGGGACCGGCGACGAACCGATCGCTCGAGGCATGACGGACACCAGCGACAAGGTCAATACCGAGCTGTTTCAGCGCCTGGAGCGGCTGCGCGAACTGCGCATCGAGCATCGCGACCTCGACGACGTGATCGAGCGCCTGCAGCTCGATCTGCGCGTGGACGAGTTGCAGCTCAAGCGCCTCAAGAAGCGCAAGCTGCTGCTCAAGGACCAGATCACCCGTCTTGAGAGCGAGCTGATTCCCGACCTGAACGCCTGAGGCCGCGCCTGGGCGCGGACCGCGGACGACCCATGGACACGCTGAGCGACGCCCTGACCCATTTCGCCCACGACTGGCTCACGCCCGGGTCGCTGCTGGCGCTCACCCTGCTGACGGCGGCTGCCGTCTCCGCCGTGATCGCCGCGCGCCTGGTGCGGCGCTGGCCGGCCGCCGAGCCGCGCACCGCCGGCGAGCGCGCTGTGCGCGAGGCTACGCTGCTCGCCGTGCCCTACGGCACCGCGCTCACGGTGCTGCTCGCCGCGCGCGGGGCCGTCGGCCTCAGCAGCCTCGACACACGCCTGCTCGACCTCGGCCTGCAGCTGCTGGGCTCGCTGGTGGCGATCCGCGCCGTGGCCTTCCTGCTGCGGGTCTCGGTCGGGCGCAACGGCCGGCTGCGCAGCTGGGAGGTGCGCGCGGCGCTGTTCGTGTGGTTCTTCGTGGCCATGCACATCCTGGGCTGGCTGGGCGCGGTCACCTCGTTCCTCGACTCGATCGCGGTCACGCCGCGCAAGTCCGGCGAGGCCCAGCTGACGCTGTGGTCGATCACCCGCTCGCTGTTCACGGTCATCGCCTTCGTGATCATCAGCGCCTGGATCGGGCGCTGGCTGGAGCGCCGGCTCTCCAGCGTGCACGGCCTGCCGGCCAACACCCGCATCGCGGTCGCCAAGTTCGCGTACGCGTTCCTGATCGGCTTCGGCGTGCTGCTCGGGCTGTCGGCGTCCGGCCTCAACCTCGGCGCACTCAGCATCTTCGGCGGCGCCCTCGGCCTCGGGCTGGGCTTCGGCCTGCAGGCGATCGCCGCGAACTTCGTCAGCGGCTTCGTGCTGCTGATGGACAAGTCGATCAAGCCGGGCGACGTCATCAGCTTCACCGGCACCATCGGCACCAGCACCGAGGGCTTCGGCTGGGTGCAGGAGCTGCGCGGCCGCTACGTCGTGGTGCGCGACCGGGACGGCGTCGAGACGCTGGTCCCGAACCAGAACCTGATCACCAACCAGGTGATCAACTGGAGCTACAGCGACAAGCGCGTGCGGCTCAAGCTGCCGGTACGCATCAGCTACGACGACGATCCGGAGACCGCGATGGCGGTGCTGCTCGAGGCCGCCAAGTGCTCGCCGCGCATCCTGCGCGACCCCGCGCCGGTCGCCCGGCTCATGAGCTTCCACGACTACGGGCCCGATCTCGAGCTGCGCTTCTGGATCGCCGACCCCGAGGCTGGCGTCAACAACGTGCGCTCGGACGTCAACCGTGCCATCTGGCGCCTGTTCAAGCAGGCCGGCATCACGATCCCGCGTGCGCAGCTCGACGTGCGCATGATCGACGCCGCGGGCCGCATCATCGGCGAGGGTGCGCTGCCGGTGCGCGCGCCGCCGCGCCGCACGGACCCCGCAGCACCGGGCGGCACCGGCATGCCGCACCGCCCCGCAGAGCCCTGAGATGGGCATCGAGATCGGCGCCGGCCTCGTCGTCCCCGACGCCGAGCTCGAGTTCGACTACATCCGCGCACCCGGGCCCGGCGGGCAGAACGTCAACAAGGTGGCGAGCGCCGTGCAGCTGCGCTTCCACGCGGCGGCCTCCACGCTGCTCGACGAGCAGGCGCGCG
>JAFEDP010000052.1 GCA_018241545.1 Pseudomonadota bacterium | reverse complement strand
ACGCGGTCGACGCGGCGAAGTCCAGGCGCCCGACGGGCACCACGACCGTGATCGCTCCCACCGTCTGGGTGCTCACTTGCATGCGGGGGCTCCCCCTCCATCGCTCTGAGGTTCGTTCGCTGCACGGCCGCGCGACCCGCCCAGGGATTCGCGGGTCACGACGGCGACCGTGATGTCATCGAACTGCGGCGCCACGCCGGCGAAGCGCCCGACGCTGCCGAAGATGCGCTCGACGAGCGCGGTCGGCGTCGCGCCCTCGGGCGAGGCGATCTCCGCGAGCAGCCGCTCGGTGCCGTACGCCTCGTTGGCGGGGTTGAAGGCCTCGGTCACGCCGTCGGTGAACAGCACCAGCCAGTCGCCCGAGTGCAGCTGCGCGCTGTGGACCGGGTAGTCGCTCCCGGGCAGCGCGCCGAGCACGAGGCCGCCCGGGCCGCCGAGCGACTCGACGCTCCCGTCCGCACGGCGCAGGTACGGCGGGTTGTGCCCGCCGTTGGCGTAGCGCAGCGTGCCGCTCGCCGGGTCGATCACCGCGTAGAACACCGTGACGAAGAGGTCCATCGGGTTCTGCGCGCACAGCGCCTCGTTGGCCCTCGCGAGGCACTCGCCGGGATCTGCGTGCCGCAGCGCCAGCTCGCGCAGGTGCGTGCGCGCCACCGCCATGAAGAACGCGGCCGGCACGCCCTTGCCGGAGACGTCCGCCATCACGAGGCCGATCCGCCCGTCCGGCAGCTCGATGAAGTCGTAGAAGTCGCCGCCCATCGTCGTGGCCGGCGCGATGCGGGCGGCGCCGTCGCAGCCGCTGCGCGCCGGGAAGGTCCCCGGCAGGATGGCGAGCTGCAGCGCGCGGGCGACGTCGAGCTCGGCGTGGATCTGCGCGTGCGCCTGCTTGAGCTCGGCGTTGCTGGCGGCGAGCTCGCGGGTGCGCTCGGCAACGGTCGTCTCGAGCACCCGCCGCTGCAGCTTGAGCACCCGCAGCACGCGCAGCACCCGCAGCACGCGCACGAAGCGCGCGTCGATCCCGCCCAGGAAGAACGGCGCGATCGCGACGAGGTCGACGAGCCCGTAGAAGCTGAAGATGAACGCCCACTTGCGCGGCGCCGCGACGATGCGCAGCAGGTACTCCAGCGTGAACAACGCGACGGTGACGACCTCCACGACGCGCAGCACCGGCGCCGCCCACGCCGGCAGCCACGGCGAGGACTCGAGGCCAACGGACACGAGGCTGAGCGCGATCAGCGACAGGATCAGGTTCTCGAAGGTGCGCGCCCAATCGCCATCCCCGCCCACCAGCCGCTCGGCGAGCGCGCGCAGCGGCGCCTGAGGCGCCGACGTCGCAGGACCGGTCACCGCGCTCATGCGCCCCGGGTCCCGTCCGGGCGCCCACGCCTTGGCCGGCCGGTCACCGTCGATGCCCCCATCGCCCCCCCTTCGCGACGCGTTGCCGGCCGAGGATGCTACGCGGCGCCGCGCCCCGCAACGCCGCGCCGGCGCGTGCGCACCGGCCGCCGCCCGCCTGCGGCTTACGTTAAATGGCCGTCAGCTGCTCACGGAAGCGCGCGGCGGCGGCGCCGTCCCCGGACTGCTCCGCGGCCGTTGCCGCCGCCTCGAGGGCGGCGCGCCGGTTCGGCGCCTCGAGGAGCGCACGCTTGAGCTCCACCAGCGCCTCGGCGGGCCGGTGCAGGTCGAGCAGGAGCCGCCCGAGCTGCTCGCGGGCCGGAACGATGGGGCCGGGCGTGACCGGCAGCTTCTCCAGGGCATCCTCGGCATCCGCCGCCTCGCGCATCAGGGCCAGCGCCTCGGCCGGGCGTCCGGCGGCCCGGGCGGTCCATGCGCGGGCCTCACCGGCGAGCACGCCGACCTGGCGCGCCCAGTAGTCGTTGCCGGCGGCGCGGGTGCGCGACTCGCAGGCCTCGATCGCGGCGATGTCCGCGCGGGCAAGCTCCGGCTGGCCGAGATGCGCGTGCCCGAGCGCACGTGCCCAGTGGCTGATGGCGGCCACGTGAGGCGCCGTTCCGGGGAGCGGCGCCAGCGTCGAGGCGACGGCCCAGCGCTCGCCCTCGACCGCGAGCCGCACCGGCATGGCGGTCGAGGCGTAGCCGACCTTGAAGTCGCCGTCCAGCAGGTCCCCCATGGACTGCAGCTGCTGCACGACCCGCTCCGCGTCGGTCACCCGGCCGCGCTGCAGGAACGCGTAAGTCAGGTAATCCATCGCGTGCAGTTCCTCGCCGACGTCGTGCTGCTCGCGCGCCGCACGCCGCGCCGCCTCGTTCGAGGCGATCGAGTCGTCCCACAGGCCGAGCCGAGTGAAGATGTGGGAGGGCATGTGCAGCGCGTGCGGCGCGCCCGGCGCGATGGTCGCGTAGGCGCGCGCGGCCGCGAGCCCGCGCGGCGCGAGTTCGGTGCTGTCGTACGCATGGATCAGGTAGTGTGCCACTCCGGGATGGTCGGGCTGGCGGCGGTAGATCGGCTCGAGCAGCGCTGCGGCGCGCTTCTGGTTGGCGTGCGTGCGGTCGGTCGGCGGCGCGGTCGAGAGCAGCGCTAGCGCGTAGAAGACCTGGGCTTCGTCGTCCTCTGGGAAGCGCGCGGCCAGCGTCGCCATCGCATGCTCATATCCCAGGGCGCGCGCGGCCGGGTCGGCGGGCGCCGTGCCCGCGAAGTAGGCAGCGGTGGCGGCGATGAAGAGGCGCTCGCGCTCGCTCCCGGCCGCGAGCCTCTGCGCCGCCTGCACCTCCTCCCGTCCGGTCCGCAGCGCCTGCGCGCCGGGCGGGCTCCACATCTGGTGGTAGACGGAGAGGGCCGCGCCCCAGTGTGCCATCGCGCAATCCGGATCCTGCACCGCAATGGCGCGGAACTCGCGCTCGGCGGCGTCGTAGGCGAACGAGTGCAGCAACGCCACCGCGTGGTCGAACGGGGCGCGCGCGGCACGTGCACAGGACGTCTCGAAGTGCACCGTGCCGAGCTTCTCCGGCGCCGGGTGGCTGTGCGCAGGCTCGGGTGGTTCCGCCAGCGCGATGACGCTGCCGAGGCTGACGACGATGAGCAGGCTGTTCATGAACGTGCCTCAGATATCCAGCGCGCGTGCGCGTGATGCCATCACCATCGCGGTGAACGCCGTTGCGCGGTTTGACAGCAGCCTAATTCATCGGCGGACGGACCGCGTCGGCTCCACACGCGGCACGCATGGCGCCAGAACGGCCGGCGCATCGATCACCATTCGACGTGTGGACGGTGCTGCTGCCCGAGCGCGCACGCCATCGCCAAGTGCTGCGTCGCAGCAGGCCAATCTGAGGAGATTGTCCGACGGCTCGGCGAGTGGAGACGGCGTGGGCATCCGCACTCGTGACAGCAGCGTCTCACAGGACGAGCGCATTTCTTAAGGATCGGAAGAGTGGCGCCCCGTACCAGCATCGCACATCGGCTGGTCCGGCTGGTGGTCGATCCCTCCGGACGCTGCGCCGGGGCGGCGAACCGATTGCTGCCACGCGCTGCGCGCCACGACGCGCGAGCCTCGCGGATGTGATCCGGGCTGGGCGCCATTGCCGCACTCGGCTTGGGAGGCCCGTTCCCGGTTATGATCGATCCGTTCCGGCAGCCGGGCCCGCCCTCGGGGCGGCGAACACCTGGCACGGACGCAGGGAAGAACACTCGAGCGCAGGGAGCTTGCATGAACTCGATGGTGCGCACCGGCACTCTACTCGGGCTCGCCTTCGGCGCCGCGGTCCTGCTCGCGAAGGACGACGTCACACACTCGCACGTCGCCGTCACGGGCGAGCCGTCGCGGGCGGACGGCACGACAGCCCATGCGCTCTGGCCGGGCGCGTTCGTCGTGCGTGAGGGGCAGTCGTCGCGGTACGCGCTGTTCGAGGCGACGGGCCGCCGCTACGTCGGCGAGGTCCGCTCCGACGGATTTCTCGTCCGGCGCGGGCTGCGGCGTGAGCGCGCCCTCGGAATCCAGTTCGTCGACGCGAGGCAGGGCGCGGGCGCGGTCGTATCCCGCCCGCTCGCGGGACGGCTGAGCGTGATGGGGGCCGCGGGCACAGGCGAAGGCACGAGCCGGTGGCTGCGCTACGGCGAGGCGACATTCCGTGACGTCTACCCGGGCATCGCCGCGCGTTACCGCGAGACTGACGGCGATCTCGAACTCGACTTCCTGGTCGCGGCCGGCGCCGATCCGCGGCTCATCGAGCTCGCGGCGGCGCAAGACACGCGATTCGACGTAGACCCCGCGACCGGCGATGTGCTGGTCATCCGCGACGACGAGCGCTTCCGCCTGAAGCGGCCGCGTGCATTCCAGCCGGGAGACGACGGCCTGACAGAGGTGCCGGTACGCGCGATCGCCGGTCGGCACTCGCTGCGCTTTGATGTCGGCCGGTACGACCCGACGCGACCGCTGGTCATAGACCCACTGGTGGCCACGTGGTCGACGTTCGTCGGCACCAATACCGACGCCATGTACGACCGGGCGACCGCGCTCGCGACAGACGGCGCGGGCAACCTATACGTCGCCGGACTGACCCAGTTCAGCGTCGTGGCCCAGGCGACTGACTCATTCCCGACGACGCCCGGCAGCCTCACGCCCGCCAACCCGCGCTCGCCAGGCGACACCTGCGCCTACCAGTGCGGGTACGTCCTGAAGCTGAGCCCGTCGCATCAGGTCATCTACGGCGCGTTGATATACGGACTCACGATGAATGCGATCGCCGTCGACGCCGCTGGTGCCGCATACGTGACGGGCACTACGCTCGACGGAACTAACTTCCCGAGCACGCCCGGCGCCTTTGACACCGACCCGGCCGGACAGGCCTTCGTATCCAAGATCGTCCCCGACGGCAGCGCCTTTGCCTACAGCGCGATCTTCCCGGCCGATAGCGGCACCGGCATCGCGGTCGACCCTCAGGGGAACGCCTACGTCGTCGGCACGGTCTCCGTGCCGAACCTTCCGACGACGCCCGGGTCGATCAAGCCGTCGAACCCGGTAGGAGCGACGATCAACCAGGATGCCTTCCTGCTCAAGGTCAACGCGAACGGATCGGCACTGGTCTACGGCACGTATCTCGGAGGCAGCGGTGCCGACTCCGCGAGCGCGGTGCAGGTCAACGGCGCGGGCGAAGCCGTCGTCGTCGGCACGACTGCCTCCAGCGACTTCACCGGCCTCGCGGCCACCGTGAGCGGAGCGTCCGACTCGTTTCTGATCCGCGTATCGAGCGACGGCAGCCGCATCGTGGCGGGGCAGGTGTTCGGCGGCTCGGCGAACGACAACGCCAATGCCGTCGCTCCGGATGGATCGGGCGGGTGGGTGGTGTGCGGCGACACGACCTCGTCGGACCTCCCGACGACGGTGGGCGCACTGCAGACGCACCTGCTCGGACAGCGCAACGGCTGGGTCCGACGCGTCGACGCTGGCTTCAACGCCATGTACTCGACGTACTTCGGCGGTTCGGCGCTCGATGGCTGCCTCGGCGTGGCCGCCGATGCGCAGGGCACCGCGTACCTCGTCGGCGTCACGTTCTCGGCCGACCTGCCGCTCTCCCAGGGCGCCTTCCAGGACCGGACGTCGGCGGTCGTGACCGACTACTTCGCCGGATTGTCGAGCCAGTTCTATTCAACCGGCCTGATGAACGACCGGGAGTCTTACTTCGCGGCGTTGTCGGAAACCGGCGCGCTGCTGTATGGAACGTTCCTGGGCGGCTATCTGACCTCGCCGCGCGACTACCCGCCGCTGTCCATGGGCACTGGCGTCGTCGTCGTGCCGGACGGTACGGTCTACGTCAGCGGCTCGACGACGGCGGCAAGCTTCCCCGTGACCGATGGGGGACTGCGCAGTGGCATGGGCGGCGAGGCGGATGGCTTCATCGTTTCCTTCGCGAACTCGACGCTTGCCGTGACAACGCCGTCGCTGCTGCCGACGGCGCCCTTGCAGATGCCGTATCAGCTGCAGCTGCAAGCGACGGGCGGCACACCGCCCTACTCGTGGAGTCTCGTGGGATTCTCGCTCCCGGACGGCATTTCGCTCTCGCCGACGGGCATGCTGTCAGGCGCCGCTGCCAACCCCCAGACCGAGCACACGGGCTACCAGTTTACGGTCAAGGCGACGGATGCCGCCGGCCACTTCGCCTACAAGAGCCTATTCCTCGACATCGGCTGGCCGGGCAACTTCATCTGCACAGACAACACCTGTCTGGGCACCCTCGCCACTGGCGTCCAGCTTGCCTACCAGATCCCGGTGCTGGCCCGCGGCATCGCGCCGGAGAGCGGCGTCGTGAGCGGGCAGCTTCCGCCGGGCATCACGCTGAGCTCCTCGGGCTCACTGACCGGGGCACCGACGCAGACGGGTGAGTATCGCTCGACGTTCACGATCACCGATGCGAGCGGGCAGAGCGCGACGTTCAACCTCGACTTTATGGTCGAGTCGAGTGCGGTCCCGAACGCATCCCTCACGGCGTCGCCGAGCACGGTCAGTGCCGGCCAGTCATTCACGCTGAACTGGGCCTCGTATTACACGACCGGCTGCGTCGCGAGCGGCGGCGGCGCGAGCGGGTCGCCCTGGTCGGGCAACCTGCCCGTCTTCGGGAGCACGACGCAGGCGGGCACGGTTGCCGGTACCTACACCTACACGGTCAGCTGCCCATCGGGCGGCGCGTCGCCGGTTGTCGCAACCACCCAGGTCGTCGTTTCGAGCTCCTCGAGTTCCGGTGGGGGCGGTGGCTCCGGTGGCGGGGGCTCCGGAGGCGCGGGTGGGAACGGCGGTGGTGGTGGCGGCGGCGGCGGGGTCACGCCGATCGACGTCACTCTGCTGACGCTTCTCGTCCTGCAGCGCGGCGCCCAGGCGAGGCGTCGGAGCCGGGCTGCCACGCAGGCGCTCACGTGACGGGCGAGGGCGATCGTGGCCGGAGCGGAGCTGCGCAGCGGCAGATGCGGTCGTCGCGGCACCGCTCGCCAGTCCGCGCGCAGTCCGGTAACGCGACGATGGCCGGCGTCTGCTTCACCGGGGTCGTCGGGCTCGCGGTACTCGGCAACCACGGGCCCGAGTACGACGTGCAGCAGACGATGTACGCCTCGCGCGAGGACTGCCTGCAGGACTGGGGCAGCGAGGAGTCTTGCCCGCCGCGCGGGTCGAGCACGACGGCCTATTCCGGGCCGCGCTACTACTGGGACCCGGAGCGGAGCCGGCCGGTCGTGCTGCAGGCGGATGGATCAGAGCGTCCCGCCAATGCCGCGCGCATCGGCCCGCGTGGCAGTGCCATCGGGCGCACGTCGGTCGTCGGCAGCTTCGCGCGGGGCGGCTTCGGGCACATCGGCCGCGGCTTCAGCGCCGGCCGCGGCGGTTGATGGAGCGGCTGCGCTCGACGCCGCGCGCCGGCTACGCCCGGCGGGTGGAGGCGCAGGGACTGTCGTTCCACGCGCGCGAGCGCTACTGGACAGAGGACGCCTGCTACCGGCTGACGGCCACCGAGGTCGACGAGCTCGAGGCGGCCACCGCGGAACTGCACACGCTGTACGGCACGGCGCTCACGCGTGCCATCGGCGAAGGCCGGCTCGGCGAGCTCGCGATTCCCGACGCCTTCCACGCGGCCGTCGCGCAGTCCTGGGCGCGGCGCGAGCCCTCGCTCTACGGGCGCTTCGACCTCGTCTACGACGGACGCTCGCCGCCGCGGCTGCTGGAGTACAACGCGGACACACCGACGAGCCTGCTCGAGGCTGCCGTGATCCAGTGGACCTGGAAGCAGGACCTCCATCCGGAGGCCGACCAGTTCAACTCGATCCACGAGCGGCTCGTGGCGGCCTGGCCGGCTGCGGCCGGAGATGACGCGGTGTCGATCGCGTGCCTCGCAGACCAGGAGGAGGACTGGGTCTGCTGCGCGTACCTGCTGGACACGCTGGTCCAGTCCGGACGCGACGGCGATGTCGTCGAACTCGCCGAGATCGGCTGGCACCCCGACAGCCACCGCTTCCTGGACCCGTCCAATGTCCCCATCGACCGCCTGTTCAAGCTTTACCCTTGGGAATGGCTGATGCGCGAGGACTTCGCCCCGCACCTGAGGGAGACTCACACGCGCTTCATCGAGCCGATGTACAAGGCCGCCTTCAGCTCGAAGGGCATGCTGCCCCTCCTGTGGGAGTACTTCCCGGGCCACCCGAACCTGCTCGAGTGCCACCGCGACCCCGGCACGCTGCGCTCATACGCCCGCAAGCCCGTACTGTCCCGCGAGGGCCAGAATGTCACGCTGGTGCGTGACGGCCTCACGCTCGAGGAGGTCGGCGGCGTCTACGGCGAGGGCGACTACGTCTGCCAGGCGCTCGCGCCGCTGCCGCGCTTCGACGACGGCTACCCGGTCATCGGCTCGTGGGTCGTCGCCGGCGAGCCGGCCGGTATCGGCATCCGCGAGTCCTCGAGCCTCGTCACGACGGACCTGAGCCGGTTCGTGCCGCACTTCTTCCATTCCGGTCAATCCGCTGCGACGACCTGACCCGCCCGCGAGGAGCGCCATGCTGCCAGGCTTCACTGACTTCCTGATCTACCTCGCGACCTCGGTCGCGCTGCTCGGCGCGTTCGTCTTCATCTATGCGAAGGCCACGCCGTACGAGGACTTCGCACTGATCGCGCACGACAACGTCGCGGTGGCGATCACCTTCGCGGGGGCGGTGCTCGGCTTCACGGTGCCGCTCGTCGCCTCCATCTTCTTCACGCAGTCGGTGGCGGAGATGTGCCTCTGGGCCGGCATCACCTGCCTCGTGCAGCTCGCCGTGCTGCTCGTGCTGCGCAAGCAGGCGCACCGGATCGAGGAAGGCCACGTGGGCTCCGCGGTCATGGTCGCCACCATCTCCCTCGCCGTCGGCCTGCTTAATGCGGTGAGCATCAGCCACTGAGTCGGGACGCCGCACCCTGGCGCGCGGGTGTCTTTCGCCGCCCGCGCCCGGGACCCGTCTCGCCGGGCACTGCGCACCCGCCGGCGCGGCCGCGGCGGGCCCACTGATCTCCAGGGGCCGGATCGGATGCCGCGGATGGGCCGACGGGTTGCCGCAGCCGGCCCGCGCGGTGCATCCTGAGGCCGCGCGGCGCTCGCCGGCCGTCGCGGAGGTTGCCACGGTGATTCGAACGCATGCCCGCCCCTGGATCGGTGCCGTGCTCGGGCTCTGGCTGGCGCAGCCCGCGCCGCCCGCAGTTGGCGGCGAGGCGGCGGCCGCTGCGGCCGCTGTGCCGACGACCGGGGCGCCGGCGCCCTCCGACGCCGCGACGGCTGCCAGCACGCTCGCACCCGCGCCGCGAGTCAGCAGCCCGCGCCTCTACGTGCTCGACTGCGGCACACTCGTTTACAACCGGCCCGAGGACTACAACCTCAAGCGCGAGGAGGTCCGCGACAGCAACATGGGGGTCACCTGCTACCTGGTGGTCCACCCGAAGGGCCTGCTGCTGTTCGACACCGGGCTCAATGACCGCCTCGTCGGGCGGCCGCTGTACGAGAACGTGCTCGAGGGGTACGGGCAGATCAAGTTCAACACGCTGAGCGGCCAACTGGCCGACATCGGCGTGACGCCGGCGAGCATCGGCTACCTCGTGCTCTCGCACTTCCACTGGGACCACGTCGGCAACGCCGGCGACTTCGCCCGCTCGACCTGGCTCGTGTACGACGGCGACCGCGCCGAGATGTTCAGCGCCGCCGCGCGGGCGACACCCTGGTTCGGCCAGTACGCCGCGCTCGAGGCGGCGAAGACCGTGCGCCTGCGCGGCGACTACGACGTCTTCGGTGACGGCACGGTGATGGTCATCGCGACGCCCGGGCACACGCCAGGCCACTGCTCGCTGCTGGTACGCCTGCGCAACACCGGTCCCGTCGTGCTCTCCGGCGACCTCTATCACTATGCGGAGGAGCGCGAGCTCGACCGGATGCCGGACGAGGAGAAGACGACCGGCACGGCCGAGTCGCGGCGCAAGGTCGAGGAGCTGCTGCGCCGGCAGGGGGCGCAGCTCTGGATCGGCCACAGCATGGCGTTCTTCCGCAGCGTGCGGAAGTCGCCCGCCTGGTACGACTGATCGACGCGTCGGCCCGCACCGCCGGCGCGCCGCCAGCGACGCCATGGTGCCGGCGCGCCTCTGGACTGCAACGACGGTGCCAGCGAGGAGGATCGACATGGGAATCAGGAGCGGATTGACGATGGCCGCGCTCGGCTGCCTCGCCGCGGGCGCTGCGCAGGCGGCGGAGGGCGCGTGCGCACTGCTGACCGCAAGCGCGGTGTCCGCCGTCCTCGGCGTACCGGTCGGCGAGGGGGCGCCGCCGATGCCGACCCTGACGCAGCTGTGCGCCTGGCGCGAGGCGGGCAAGCCGGCGGGAGCGGGGCGCAATGCCGACGTGACGGTCATCGACGAGCACAAGTTCACGATCTACCGGACGCCGCGCAGCATCGTCACGGTGACGCCGGAACCCGGCGTCGGCGACGAGGCGTTCTGGTCGGTGGCACCGGGCATGGTGCCGCAGCTGGTGTTTCGCAAGGGCAGCCACTACATCATGCTGCGCGCGCGCACGGCGCTGCTCGGCCAGGGAAGCGACGCCGAGAAGGACAAGGCCGCCGACCGCAAGCTCGCCGCGGAAATCCTGAAGCGCCTCTGAAGGCGACGGCCGGCACGAGGCGGGACCGCTGCGGACCCCGCGGCGGTTGCATCCGGCCGCGCGCAGCCAGTAGTGTGGCGCGATGCCCTTCGTGACCGCCCGGACTCGCCAGCCCGCCTACGACGTCATCGTCGTCGGCTCGGGCGCGGGCGGCGGGCAGGCCGCGTACACGCTGTGCATGGACGGGGCCCGCGTGCTGATGCTCGAGGCCGGTCGCCGCTACGACCCGCTCGCCGAGACGCCGATGTTCGAGACGCCGGACCAGGCGCCGCTCGGCGGGGTCGGCACGCCCGACAAGCCGTTCGGGTTCTTCGATGCCACCGTGGACGGCGGCTGGGAGGTCCCGGGCGAGCCGTACGTCCGCAAGCCCGAGGCGGATCCCGGCACCTTCAAGTGGTGGCGCGCGCGCATGCTGGGTGGGCGCACGAACCACTGGGGCCGCATCTCGCTGCGCAACGGGCCCTACGACTTCAAGCCGCGCAGCCGCGACGGCCTCGGCTTCGACTGGCCGGTCAGCTACGAGGACATCGCGCCCTACTACGACCGGGTCGAGCGGCTGATCGGCGTCTACGGCAGCAACGAGGGGCTCGAGAACACGCCGGACTCCGCGCCCGGCTGCCTGCTGCCGCCGCCCAAGCCGCTCGTCAGCGACCACCTGATGCGCCAGCGCGCGCGGCGCCTCGGGATCCCGCTGGTCCCCGGCCACCGGGCGGTCCTGACCGAGCGCCTCGACCACCAGCGCCTCCCGCCACTGCTCCATCCCGGCAACCCGCGGGCGCAGGCGATCCTGGCCCGCGACATGCGCGCGCGCTCGGCCTGCATCTTCGCCACCCCGTGCGGCCGCGGCTGCTCGATCCGGGCCAACTACCAGTCGACGACCGTGCACCTGCCGCCGGCTCTCGCGACCGGCCACCTCGACATCCAGACCGACGCGATGGTCTACGAGGTGGTGCTCGGGCGGAACGGGCGCGCGAGCGGCGTGCGCTTCGTCGACCGCACCACCGGCCGCCACGACGAGGTGCGCGCGCGCGCCGTGGTGCTCGCGGCGAGCGCCGCGGAGACGGTCCGCATCCTGCTCAACTCCCGCCCGGCCGGCTTCCCCGACGGCCTCGCCAACTCGAGCGGCAAGCTCGGCCGCTACCTGATGGACACGGTCGGCTCGAGCCTCAGCGGCCAGATCCCGCTGCTCGAGAACCTGCCGCCGCTCAACGAGGACGCCGCCGACGGCCACCAGCTGTACGCCCCGTGGTGGCTGTACTCGGACGCGCTCGCCGGCAAGCTCGGCTTCGCGCGCGGCTACCACATCGAGCTCGGTGGCGGGAAGCGCATGCCCGACGCCGGCACCGGCGCCGGCCTCGAGTGGCTGACCGGCGGCAGCTACGGACGCCGGTTCAAGGAGGACGTGCGCCGCTACTACGGCTCCTTCGTGGGCTTCGATGGCCGCGGCGAGATGATCCCGAACGAGCAGTCGTACTGCGAGGTCGACCCGGTCGTCCGCGACCGCTGGGGCATCCCGGTGCTGCGCTTCCACTGGCAGTGGTCGGAGCACGAGACCCGCCAGGCGGCGCACATGCAGAAGACGTTCGCGGCCATCATCGAGGCCATGGGCGGCCGGGTGGTGGGCCGCGTCGAGTGCGACGGCGCCAAGGCCATCGCGCCCGGCGGCTCGATCATCCACGAGGTGGGCGGGGCGATCATGGGTGCCGACGCGCGCAGCTCGGTGACCAACCCGTACGGCCAGTCCTGGGACGTCGACAACCTCTACGTCGCGGACGGCGCGGTGTTCGCCTCCAACGCCGACAAGAACCCGACGCTGACGATCATGGCGCTGGCGTGGCGGGCGAGCGACCACCTGCTCGGCCGCCTGCGGCGGCGGGAGCTCTGAGCATGGACCGTCGCACGAGCGTGAAGTGGCTGCTGGCGGCGTGCGCCGCGCCGACGCTGCTGCGCACGGCCGGCGCCGCTGCACCCGCGGCCGGCTACGG
>JAFEDP010000529.1 GCA_018241545.1 Pseudomonadota bacterium | reverse complement strand
CCTCGGCGGCGGCGCGGCGCGCCTGCGCCCTCGCGGCGCCGATCTCCTTGTTGAACTCGTCGACGTCGTGGGCGGTGTGCACCTGGCCGCTGTCGTCGACGAAGCTCAGGCCCGGCTGGAAGTGGCCGGTCAGCGAGTTGAGCCCGAAGAACACGATGCTGATGACGAGGTACAGGCGCACCGGCGGCGCGTAGCGCGCGCGCCGTTCGGCGAAGTACTCGAGCGTCAGCTGCCCCGGGCGGGCCATCAGCAGCCGCAGCGTCGCCCAGAACCGCCCGTCGACGTGGGTCAGGACGTGCCAGCCCTCGTGCAGCAGCGCGCCGACGGAGCGGGCACTGTCGTGCACGTGCTGGCCGCACTGGGCGCAGTACGGTCCGGTCAGCGGCGCGTCGCAGTTGCGGCAGGTCGTCGGCACGATGGTGGCCGCGGGGGTGTCGCTCATGGCGCTACGTTGCCAGATCGGGACGCGCTCCGACAGCGGCCGCCCCGGGCGCGGCGTCCGCGCCCGCGCCGAGGCACAATGGCGCCGCCGATCCCGGCCCGGAGCCTGCCTTGACCCCGACCAAGCGGATGGCCGCCCTGTCGATCGCGACCTCGGTCGCGACGCTGGCGCTCAAGTTCGGTGCCTCGGCGATGACCGGGTCGATCGGCCTCTTGTCGGACGCGCTCGAGGCGCTCGTGAACCTGGCGGCGGGCCTGGTCGCGCTCGCGGTGCTGACGGTGGCCGAGCGGCCGGCCGACGAGGACCACGCCTACGGCCACGAGAAGGCCGAGTACTTCTCGGCCGGCGTCGAGGGCGTGCTGATCCTGCTCGCGGCCGGCGGCATCGCCTGGGCGGCGCTCGGGCGCCTCGCGCATCCGGCGCCGCTCGAGCGGCTCGGCCCGGGCCTCGTCGTCGCGGCGCTCGCGGCGCTGATGAACTTCGTGACCGCGCGGCTGATGCTCAAGGTCGCGCGCGAGCACGACAGCATCGTGGTCGAGGCCGACGCGCGCCACCTGCTGACCGACGTGCTGACCTCGGCGGGCGTGATCGCGGGACTCCTGATCGTGCTGGCGGCGCCGAGCCTCGCCGTGCTCGACTCGCTGATCGCCCTCGGGGTCGCGGCGCAGGTGCTCGTGACCGCGGTGTCGCTGCTGCACCGCGCGGTGGACGGGCTGATGGACCGCTCGCTGCCGCCCGCCGAGCTCGAGGACGCGCGCCGCGTCATCGCGGCGGCGCTGCCGGAGGGCGCCTCGATCGAGGGCCTGCGCACGCGCAAGTCCGGCGCGCGCCGCTTCATCGAGTTCAAGCTGCTGGTCGAGGGCCACCTCAGCGTCGCCGAGGCGCACGCGCGCTGCGACCGCATCGAGAGCGCGCTCGCCGCGCGGCTCGCCAAGGCCGTGGTCACGATCCACGTCGAGCCGCTGCCGCCGGCGGCGCCCGGGGGCCGCTGATGGCGCTGCGCGCGGAATTCGTCGGCGAGCCGGCGCGGTGCACGCTCGACGGCGTGCACGACGACCTGCTGACCGCCGGCCTCGGCGTCGCCGGCCTCAACGGGCCGCCGCCGTCGTTCGCCGACCCGCTGCGGCCGACGCCGGCGGAGCTGCGGCGCCGCGCCATCCACGCGGCCTACCGCGCGCTCGTCGACGTCAGCCCCGCCGGCGGCTTCGGGCGGCTCTACGGCCCGGGCGCGGCGGGCGTGGCGGGCGTCGAGTACCTCGCGGCGGTGCGCACGCCCGACGGCCGGGGCACGTCGAGCGTGCTGCTGCAGATCCCCGCCGGCTTCGATCCCGCCCGCCCGCAGCTGCTCGCGGTGGCCTCGTCGGGCTCGCGCGGGATCTACGGCGCGCTGCCGACCGCCGCCGAGTGGGGCCTGCGCCACGGCTGGGCGGTCGTGCACACCGACAAGGGCACCGGCAACGGCCTGTGGGACCTCGACCGCGGCCGCGGCTACCGCATCGACGGCACGCTCACCGGCGAGCGCAGCGACCCGCTGCTCGCGTGGGCCCCGCCGGAGGAGCCGGAGCTCGCGGCCTACGCGCGGCGCGAGCCGCACGCGCTGCTGCTGCGCCACGCGCACTCCGGCGCGAACCCCGAGGCCGACTGGGGCCGCTTTCTGCTGCAGGCGATCGACGCGGGCTTCGCGCTCCTCAACCGCGAGTTCGCGGGCCGGCTGCGCCGGCCGCTCGCGCCCGAGTCCGCGCTCGTCG
>JAFEDP010000528.1 GCA_018241545.1 Pseudomonadota bacterium | reverse complement strand
ACCAGCCGCCGCCCTTGAGGCGGAACAGCGGCGCCGACACCAGGCGGCGCAGCTTCGACTTGCCGCACTCCGGGCACTTCCGGAGCGGCGCGTCGCTCATCTTCTGCATGGCCTCGTGGTGCGCCCCGCAGGCGTCGCACTGGTATTCGTAGAACGGCATCGACGGACTCCCCGCTGGCACGGTCCGGGCCTCGATGGGCCCGCCGCGCCGGTTTTCAAGACACGGCGCGGCGGCGGATCATAGCAGCGCCCGCCTCAGGCGGCCGCCCGCCGCGCCTTGGTGAACGTCAGCGCCCCGTCCGCGGCGCTGACCCGCACCGCGTCTCCCGGCGCGAACTCGCCGCGCAGGATGCGCTGCGCCAGCGGGTTCTCCAGCTGCTGCTGGATCGCGCGCTTGAGCGGCCGCGCGCCGTAGACCGGGTCGAAGCCGGCCTCGCCGAGCCGGTCGCGCGCCGCGTCGTCGAGCTCGAGGCCGAGGTCGCGCTCGGCCAGGCGCCGGCGCAGGGTGCCGACCTGGATGTCGACGATGCGGCGGATCTCGCCGCGCCCGAGCGGGTGGAACACGACGATCTCGTCGATGCGGTTGACGAATTCGGGGCGGAAGTGGCCGCCGACGATCTCGAGCACCGCCGCCTTCATGCGCTCGTAGTGCTTCTCGCCGGCCATCTCCTGGATCACCTGCGAGCCGAGGTTCGAGGTCATGATCACGACGGTGTTGCGAAAGTCCACGGTGCGGCCCTGGCCGTCGGTCAGGCGCCCGTCGTCGAGCACCTGCAGCAGCACGTTGAACACGTCCGGGTGCGCCTTCTCGATCTCGTCGAGCAGGATCACCGAGTACGGGCGGCGCCGCACCGCCTCCGTCAGGTAGCCGCCCTCCTCGTAACCGACGTACCCGGGCGGCGCGCCGATCATGCGGGCGACCGAGTGCTTCTCCATGAACTCGCTCATGTCGATGCGCACCATCGCCTCTTCGGTGTCGAACAGGAACTCGGCAAGCGCCTTGCTGAGCTCGGTCTTGCCGACGCCGGTGGGCCCGAGGAACAGGAACGAGCCGTTGGGCCGGTTGGGGTCGGCGAGCCCGGCGCGGGAGCGCCGGATCGCGTCGGCCACCGCCCGCACCGCCTCGTCCTGGCCGACGACGCGCTCGCCGATCACCGCCTCCATGCGCAGCAGCTTGTCCTTCTCGCCCTCGAGCATCTTGGACACCGGGATGCCGGTCCACTTGGAGACGACCTCGGCGATCTCCTCGTCGGTGACCTTGTTGCGCACCAGGGTCGGCGCCTGGGCGTCGGCCTCCTGAGCCGCCTTGAGGCGCTTCTCGAGCTCGGGGATGCGCCCGTACTGCAGCTCCGACATGCGCCCGAGGTCGGAGGCGCGGCGCGCCGCCTCGAAGTCGAGCCGGGCGCGCTCGAGCTGCTTCTTGATCTCGGCCTCGCCCTGCGAGGCCGCCTTCTCGCGCTTCCAGATCTCGTCGAGGTCGGCGTACTCGCGCTCGAGCCCGCGCAGGTTCTCCTCGATCTGCTCCAGGCGCTTGCGCGAGGCCTCGTCCTTCTCCTTGCGCAGCGCCTCGCGCTCCATCTTGAGCTGCACGATGCGCCGGTCGAGGCGGTCCATCGCCTCGGGCTTGGAGTCCATCTCCATGCGGATGCGCGAGGCCGCCTCGTCGATCAGGTCGATCGCCTTGTCCGGCAGCTGGCGGTCGCTGATGTAGCGGTGCGACAGCGTCGCCGCCGCGACGATCGCGGGGTCGGTGATCTGCACCTTGTGGTGCACCGCGTAGCGCTCCTTGAGCCCGCGCAGGATCGCGATCGTGTCCTCGACCGAGGGCTCGTCGACCAGCACCTTCTGGAAGCGGCGCTCGAGCGCGGCGTCCTTCTCCAGGTACTTGCGGTACTCGTCGAGCGTGGTCGCGCCGACGCAGTGCAGCTCGCCGCGCGCGAGCGCGGGCTTCAACATGTTGCCGGCGTCCATCGCGCCCTCGGCCTTGCCGGCGCCGACCATCGTGTGCAGCTCGTCGATGAACAGGATCACCTGCCCTTCCTGCTTGGCGAGGTCCTTGAGCACGCCCTTGAGGCGCTCCTCGAACTCGCCGCGGAACTTGGCGCCGGCGATCAGCGCGCCCATATCGAGCGCGAGGATCTTCTTGTTCTTGAGGCCCTCCGGCACCTCGCCGTTGACGATGCGCTGCGCGAGGC
>JAFEDP010000527.1 GCA_018241545.1 Pseudomonadota bacterium | reverse complement strand
GAGCCGCCCCACGAGGAGCGCGCGCTGACGCTCGACGCCGCCGTCGACCTGGTGCAGCGGCGCTTCGAGGCGCGTGCGGTGCGGGCCGAGGAGACGCGCGAGGGCGAGGCGGTCATCTATCGCATCCGGCTGCTGGCGGCGGACGGACGGGTATTCACGGTGCGGGTCAACGCGCGCACCGGGCAGGTGGAGTAGCGGTGCGGATCTGCATCATCGAGGACGAGCCGGCGCTGCGCGAGCAGCTGGCGGCGGCGCTGCGTCGCGCCGGCCACACCGTCGACCTCGCCGCCGACGGCACCGAGGGCCTGTACGCCCTGACCGAGTACCCGGCGGACCTCGCGATCGTGGACCTCGGCCTGCCCGGACTCACCGGCCTCGAGGTGATCCGGCGCGTGCGCGCGGACGGGCGGCGCCTGCCGATCCTGATCCTGACCGCGCGCGACCGCTGGCAGGACAAGGTGGCCGGCCTCGACGCCGGCGCCGACGACTACCTGACCAAGCCGTTCCAGTTCGAGGAGCTGCTGGCGCGGGTGCAGGCGCTGATCCGCCGCGCCGCCGGCTACGCCGACCCGGTGCTGCGGGCAGGGCCCATCGCGCTCGACACCCGCAGCCAGAGCGTCAGCGTCGACGGCCGGGCGGTGGAGCTGACCTCGTTCGAGTACCGGCTGCTCGAGTACCTGATGCTGCGCGCCGGCCAGGTGGTGTCGAAGTCCGAGCTCACCGACAAGCTCTACGAGCACGACTCCGAGCGCGACAGCAACACCATCGAGGTGTTCGTCGGCCGGCTGCGTCGCAAGCTCGACCCCGACGACCGCTTCCGCCCGATCGAGACGCTGCGCGGCCGGGGCTACCGGCTGCAGCCGGAGGCGCCCGCCGCCGACCCCGCGCGCGCATGAAGTCGCTGTCGCTGCGGCTCGTCGTGACGCTGTCGGCGCTGCTGCTGGCGGGCTTCGGGCTGACGCTCGCGGCGCTCGACTTCTCGTTCCGCGGGCTCGCCGAGCGCGCCCGGCACGAGGTGCTGGACGCCGAGGTCGACGCGCTGATCGCGGCGGCGGAGTTCGACCGCGCCGGGCGGCTCGCGCCGGCCGAGCAGCTGCCCGAGCCGCGCCTCAACACGCCCGGCTCCGGACTCGTGGCGATGATCCGGGTGCGCCGCGGCGCCGAGTCGTGGCGCTCGGCCTCGGCGGTCGGCGTGCCGCTCAAGGGCGACGACGACGTGCGCCCCGGCGAGCAGCGCGTGCACCGGGTCACGACCCCGGACGGCACGCGCTTCCTCGTGTTCTCGCTCGGCGTGCAGTGGGAGACCTCGCGCGGCCGCAGCCGCGACTACGTGTTCACGGCCGCCGAGAGCCTCGAGCCCTACTACGGGCAGCTGGCGCGCTTTCGCGTCGAGCTGCTGGCCGGCTTCGTGACCTTCACCGGCGTGCTGCTCGGTGCCGTGCTGCTCAGCCTGCGCCACCTGCTGCAGCCGCTGCGGCGCATCGAGGCGGAGATCGCCGAGATCGAGGCCGGGCGGCGCGAGCGGCTCGGCGAGGGCTGGCCGCGCGAGCTCGAGGGCGTCGCGCACAACCTCAACGCGCTGCTGCGGGTCGAGCAGGACCGCCTGGCGCGCTACCGCAACACCGTCGGCAACCTCGCCCACAGCCTCAAGACGCCGCTGTCGGTGCTGCGCGGCGCGCTCGACAGCGCGGTCCCCGACCGGGCCCTGATCGAGGCGCAGATCGCCCGCATGCAGGACATCGTGCGCCACCAGCTCGACCGCGCCGTCGCCGCGGCACCCGTGGTGGGCACCGTCGCGCTGCCGGTGCAGCCGGCGCTGCAGGAGCTGGCCGCGGCGCTCGGCAAGGTCCACGCCGGGCGCGGGCTCGCGATCGGCGTGCAGGTCCCGCCCGAGCTCGCCTATCCGCTCGAGCGCGGCGACCTGCTGGAGATCGCCGGCAACCTCGCCGACAACGCCTGCAAGTGGGCGCGGCGCGCGGTCGAGATCCGCGCGAGCGCGTGGACCGACCCCCGCTGGCGCCGGCCCGGGCTCGTGCTCGCGGTCAGCGACGACGGCCCCGGCATCCCGCCGGAGGCCCGCGAGCGCGTGCGCAGTCGCGGCGTGCGCCTCGACGAGCGCGTCCCGGGGCAGGGGCTCGGGCTCGCGATGGTGGACGAGCTGGTGCGCGCCTACGGCGGGCGCTTCGAGCTCGGCCAG
>JAFEDP010000526.1 GCA_018241545.1 Pseudomonadota bacterium | reverse complement strand
TGGCGCTGGCCCCGCTCGACCCGGCGCCGAGTCCGTGCGCGCGCTGCCAGGCGCGACCGTGCGAGTCGACCTGCCCGGTCGGTGCGATCGGCCCAGGCGGCTACGATGCCGCCGCCTGCGCGGCGCACGTCGCCTCGCCGGCCGGCGTCGACTGCCTCGAGCTCGGCTGCCGGGCGCGGCGCAGCTGCCCGGTGGGCGCGGACTACCGCTATGGCCCGGCGCAGGCCACGCTGCACATGCGGGCGTTCATCGGCCGCCGCTAGCCACCCCGGCGTGGCGGCGGCGGCGGCGGCAGGAAGACCCGGGTCTGCATCGTGGCGAGGTCGAACACGACGAGCAGCCGCGTCTCGCGCCCCGTCATGAAGAGTGCGTTGGGCTGCTGCGGGTCGAGGCCGAGCTCGGTCATGCGCGCCGCGAGGGCGGCGCGCTCGCGGCGCGTGAAGATGCCGAGCTCGCCGACCGGCCGCAGCACCGCCCGCAGTCCCGGCAGGCCGTCGGCCCAGGGCCGGAAGTAGCGCGGCATGTCGATGACGTCCTTGCCGTCCTCGATCGCCGACTTCATGAGCTGGTCGCGCACCGCGGGATCGGCGGGCAGCGGCACCCAGACCCAGCGCGGCAGGCTGTACCAGTGCGGCGCGAACCCGGGGTTCTCGCGCGCGGCGCGCGCGATCTCGTCCGGGGGCAGCGCCGAGGCCTGCACGGTCTCGAGGATCCGCTCCGAGAAGGTGTAGTAGAGCGGCCGCCCCTGCCACAGGGTCGCCGTCCCGTAGGCGAGCGCCACGAACTGCACCGTGACGATGACCCCGATGTCGCGCGCGAGCTCACGCCGCGGCTTGCGCGGGCTCGCGACCAGCAGCGTCAGCAGCGGACCGAGCACCACGTCCACGCCCACCATGACGGTGACCACGTGCACGACGCCGGTCAGGTACCAGCCCGGCCAGCGGTACCAGCCGGCATAGAGCGCACCCAGCACGAGCGCGAGCGCGCTGGCGCTCGCCCCGAGGTGCATCGCGAAGGCCCGCAGCCTGAACCTCAAGGCGTCCTCCCGCCGGCCGGCGGCGGCGACCGCCGCTGCCCGGTTGCATTGGCGGGCGAGTCTAGCGCAGGGCGCCGGCGCCCGGGAGCGCGGGCCGGCGTGCATAATGGCGCCGCCGCGAGCGTCACCGGAGGGTGCCGATGGTCAAGTTCCTGCTGTGGCTGCTGCTGTTCGTGGTCTGCTGGCCCCTCGCGCTGCTCGCGCTCATCCTCTGGCCGGTCGTCTGGCTGCTGTCGCTGCCGTTCCGGCTCGTCGGCATCGCGGTGGAGGGCGTGTTCGGGCTGCTGCGCGGGCTGATCCTGCTGCCGGCGCGCGTGCTCGGCGGGGCGCGCTGAGGCGGCTCAGCGCGCGTCGCCGGCGGCCGTCGTGAGCAGCCGCTGGTAGTAGGCGATCAGCTCGACGTAGTTCGCGATCGCGATGCGCTCGTCGGTGCCGTGGAAGCGCGGCAGGTCCTCGGCGCGGGCGCGCACCGGCGAGAAGCGGTACACGCCGTCCGCCAGTGCCGCGAAGTGGCGCGAGTCGGTGCCGCCGATCATGAGGCCCGGTGCCACCACGACTTCCGGGAACAGCTCGCGCACCGTCCGCGCGATCCGCTGGTAGCCGTCGGCGGTGCTCGGGGCGACCGGTGAGGCTTCGGTCGCGTGCGGCTGCACCTCGATGCGCACGCGCCCGTCGCGGACGGTGCGCCGCACGTGCGTGACGACGCGCTCGATGGAGTCGCCGGGCAGCAGCCGGAAGTTCACGAGCGCACTGGCCTCGCCCGGCAGCACGTTCTCCTTGTTGCCGCCCTCGACCACCGTCAGCGCGGTCGTGGTGCGCAGCATGGCGCCGGTCGCGGGCGTCCGCTCGAGCTGCGCGCGCACCAGGGGACGGAACAGCCACAGGTTCGAGAGCACCGCCCGCATCGGCAGCCGCATCTCCGGCGCCAGCGTCTCGAGCATCTCGGCCGTCACGCCGCGCACGGCGGCCGGCAGCGGCTGGTGCTCGAGCTTGGCGAGCGCCGTCGCGAGCGTTCCGATCGCCGAGGACGGCCCGGGCATCGACGAGTGGCCCGGCGGCCCGCTGACGCTGAGGCGCAGCGTCGCCGAGCCCTTCTCGGCGACGCCGATCAGCGCCAGCGGGTGCGCGAGGCCCGGCATCATGCCGTCGGTGATCAGCATGCCCTCGTC